>NZ_QUDX01000012.1:0-55809 GCF_003477715.1 Butyricicoccus sp. AF35-5AC | reverse complement strand
CTGCGATATCATTCCGGCCAATACCATCCTTGCGGGCATTGAGCAGGAGCTGCACAACGTCGGCAAAGAGATGACGCTCCGCGAGAAGCTGCGCGACGAGCAGACCGGTGTAGCGGAAGCGTACGATTATATCCTCATCGACTGTCCGCCGTCGCTTGGCCTGCTGACCGTGAACGCACTGACGGCTGCCGACTATCTGCTCATCCCGACCATGGCGGAGACCTTTGCGGCGTCCGGCATCACCCAGCTGTATGATACTTACAAGTCGGTGAAGAAATACACCAATCCGGCGCTCAGGATCGACGGCGTACTGCTCACGCGCACCGAGCGTACCCGCGTCACCAAGACCATTCAGGAGCTGACCGAGAAGATCGCGGACTACATGGGCGCGGATGTTTACCGCACGACCATCCGCAGCAACGTGATCATCAAGGAAGCGCAGGCTGTGCAGGAGAACGTGTTTGACTACATCGAGAGCAAGGCACAGACCAAGGGCGAGCGCGTTTCCGAGGCCAGCCGGAATTTTGTGAATGACTGTCTGAATTTCGTCAAGGAGTTTGTGGAGAAGGAGAGGGAACAGTAATGGCAAGACTCAGCGCAGAGGAAATGTTCAAGAATATGATCGGCCGCAAGGACGAGGAGCCGCAGCCGGCACAGGAAACCGCTGCCGCGCCGACTGCGGAAAAGAAGAAAGCCTCCACCGTGCAGGTGACCGTGCGTCTGCGCCCGGAGCAGCATAAACAGCTCAAGGCGGCAGCCTTCCACCGCGACTGCGATATGTCCGAGCTGGTACGGCAGGCACTCGATCAGTTTTTTGCGTAACTTCCGGAAATACTAAAGTCAAAAAGTCACAAAGTTATAGCTTTACGACTTTTTGACTTTTTAACTTTATGCTGAAATTCTGTTATGGAATACAGGATATACGGACAATTTACCGACAATACAGGAGATAAAAGTGAGAGTATACCGTGGCCGTTTATCTCAATCCGTGCAAGCTGCGTATTGTCGGCATGACGAATCACACGCACAATAAATACAAAACCGTGATGGAAAGGATGCTGCGCCACAAGGATACCTTCCCGTGGGAGCGTCTTGTTCCGCCATCACTTCCCGTGGAAGCAGGCAGAAGATGCCGTGAAGGCCGGTATGACCCGCGAAAGCATGAAGGTCGTTATTGACCCATGGATGGAGTAAGCATCCCGCTTCCGTCCCGCCTGTAAAACTGCCGTGCGGCTGAAAAAACGGGGGCACAGGGATTCCACCCGTCAAGCCGGATTTGCACCATCAAATCCGTTGCTTGTCAGACTATACCACGCCTTTTCTTCTCAATAAGCAAAACCCGGAGCATAGACTGAAAAAGCAGTCTGTGCTTCGGGTTTATTTGGCAGCGGCAGGTGTGGAGATCAGTTGATTTTTGCTGCCGTAAGGGAGAAGTGCTTCTGAAGCTCGAACAGGGTCCGATCGGGTTTCAGTACAAGCAAGAGCACTAAAAACAGCTATGAGAATTTGGATAATACTAACGAAATAATTGCAAATATTCGTTTGGCTATTGTGTTTATTTTTCAAATATGCTATATATAAGGCAAGCAATTCATACGTATGCAAAGAGGTGGAAACAGTTGAAAACGATTACTTCCGTCGAACTTGCCAAATTAGCTGGTGTGTCGCAATCAACGGTTTCCCGTTGCCTGAATGACAGTCCGCTGGTTTCAGAAGCAACCAAGGCAAGAGTCAAAAAGCTAGCGAACAAATACTCTTTTCAGTTTAACACTAACGCACGGGGGTTAAAAACCAACCGCACCGGTGTGATCGGATATGTATTCTCAGAGGATTTTACCGGCTTTGCAAACCATTATATTCAAAGTGACATTTACTATCGCATACGTATGCAGCTCGTAAAGGAAGGGCTGGATCTGGTGCCGGTGTTCGATGAAGGGAAATACGGTGAGTTTTTTTCCATCGAGAAGAGTATCAGCAATCGACGGTTTGATGCCCTGATCTTTAACCGCCCGCAGGTGGGTGAGCGAGTCAAAAGCCTACTGCATGAAACCAAAATTCCATTTATCTATATTTACGATACGAATGAATCACTGAATGAGTCGTATATGATCGCACCGAGCCATTCACAGATTGGCGGTCTGGTCGGCAAGGCGTTTTGCGAAGCTGGCTATACACGATTTGTGGAAATTATCGGACCGCAGGATCGAATCGACGTTATACATAAACATGAAGCCTTTGCACGTGTTTTGCATCAGCATGGGCATAAGCTGCCAGATACGCACATTCTGCATGCAGATTACAACCTGAAGCAGGCTACGCAGCAGGTTTTGGAGCATA
The DNA here is from genome assembly GCF_003477715.1 of Butyricicoccus sp. AF35-5AC. Classification (NCBI taxonomy): domain Bacteria; kingdom Bacillati; phylum Bacillota; class Clostridia; order Eubacteriales; family Butyricicoccaceae; genus Butyricicoccus; species Butyricicoccus sp. AF35-5AC. Next base: position 53,472 of record NZ_QUDX01000012.1, on the reverse strand, counting down.
TTGAACTGTTCCAGCCGGGTACAGCGTGTTTTGTGCAGAACGATATGATGGCATTAGGCGCGCTGGAAGCACTGCGCGAGCAGGGCATTCAGGTGCCGGATGATGTGGTTCTGATTGGTTCGGATAATATCCCGATGGGCAGCTGGTTTACGCCGCATTTAACCACTGTGGCAATAGATTATGACAGGATTATCAATTTAACAGTAGAATGGGTCATGGCAATGGCATCGAACAAACTGCCGGATACCTACCGGTATATACTGGACAGCAAATTGATCATCCGAGACACATTCTGTCCCTCAGCAGGAGAATAATTCTTTTATTCTCCGCAATTGAATACGTATGCAAACGCGAAAAAGCGTTTCAAATATGAAAAAGAAAGAAGGAAAAGAAAATGAAAGGAAAAAAATTGATGGCTATGCTGATGGCGGGCTCCATGCTGCTGGCAGGTCTGACGGGCTGCGGCGGTGCCAATGCAAAGGGAGGCAATGCTGCGGCAGATGCGGCTGATTACCCGAATGGACCGGTAACAATCATTTGTCCGTGGGGTGTCGGCGGCGGTGCCGATGTCATCTCCCGCAAGATCTCGGAAGTGGCCAAGAATTATTTTGATCAGCCGATCATTGTAGAAAATCACACAGGCGCTTCCGGCACCATCGGCATGATGGATGCCCTGGATGCGGATGCGGACGGTTATACTATGGTCGTCACCAACGGTCCGTTATTCTCGTTGACTCCGAAGTACATCGATGTATCCTATGAGCTTTCTAATTTCACTATGCTGCGCGGTATGCGTCAGGTTGCGCTGATGATCTTCACTAATCCGCAGAAATCCGGCATGAAGACGTTTGATGATCTAATCAACTACGGCAAAACGCATAAGATCACGTATGCAACTTCCTCCGGCCCGGGCGGTGACCAGTACGTTGTTTCTTCTGCAATGTTCAAGGCGCTTGGTATCGAAGCGGAGCCGGTCGTTATGGGCAGTGAGGCAGAATCGATCAATGCAGTGGTTTCCGGTCAGGTAGACTGCGGTCTGGGTACGCCTCCGGCATACTACTCGCATCAGGAAGAGGGTACGATCCAGGCGGTCGCAACTTTCTATCCGGAAACGGTTCAGACTCCGTACGGTGAAGTAAAGTCCATCAAGGACTGGGGTGTTGATGTTGAATTTGCCGGCATGGACTGTCTGGCTGTTCGCTCGGACGTTCCGCAGGAGATTGTAGACAAACTGAATGCAATGCTCGATGACGTATATGCCGATTCCAAGTTCACCGGTTTTATGGACGAGATGGGTTATCCGCTGTGGGATGCCAAGGGTGACGAAGTGACGCAGTTTATCGAGGATCAGATGGACAGCATGGACAAATACGTGGAGATGCTCAAGTAACAGGCTGGTCTGTTTAATCTGGTGTGAGAGGTGACAAGATTGAAAGTAAAGCTAAATTCGAATATGATAACAGGCGTTCTGTTTCTGATCGTTTCTGTTGCCCTGCATATTCTGATACCATCGCAGATCCGGACGTTTGAAACCAGCGCGGTGACTGCTGCAACAGTTCCGACGCTTCTGATCCGCGGCATGATACTTTGCAGCGTGATCCTGCTGGTACAGGGTATCCTGTCTAAGGAAAAGACCGAATACACGATTTCAGGAGCCATTTTCACCAGAGAAAATCTGCTGCGGCTGAAACCGGTAATCTATATTGCCATGCTGATCGCATACGCGCTGCTGCTTCCGCATATCGGATTCATCATTTCCTCGCTGCTGCTTTCCAATGGCATTCTGCTGTATTTTGGTACGAGAAAATGGTGGTTCTATGCGATTGCCAGTGCAAATGTAATCGTTGCGTACTTTGCATTTCAGGCAATGAGCGTGACCCTGCCATAAGAAGGAGGAAGCGCATATGTTAGATAACTTGATGACCGGTTTGGCGCTGATGGCCTCGGTAGAGAGCTTCATTGCAATTTTCATCGGTCTGCTGGCAGGTATCATTATCGGTGCCATTCCGGGTTTGACTGCGGATATTGCGATCATCCTGTGCCTGCCGATTACATACAGTATGGAACCGATCCCGGCGATGCTTCTGCTGCTTGGCTTGTATTGCGGCGGCACATACGGCGGCTCCATTACTGCAATTTTGATCAATACACCGGGTACGCCCTCGAGCGCAGCGACTGTGCTGGATGGTTATCCACTGACGCAGCAGGGCAAGCCGCTGAAGGCTCTGACGATGGCGCTGTATGCCTCGTTTTTCGGTGGCCTGTTCAGTGCGCTGGTATTGCTGTTTGCTGCACCGAAAATTGCACATTTCACACAGATGTTTGGCCCTCCGGAGTATTTCTGCATCGCAGTGTTTGGATTGTCTATTATTGCAAGCATCTCGAACGGCAATATCATCAAGGGTCTGCTCGGCGGCCTGATCGGTATTTTCATTGCACTGCTGGGACAGGATTCGGTCAGCGGTACGCTTCGGTTTACCTTTGGTGTCCGTCGACTGGGCGCCGGTATCCCGCTGATCGTTACGCTGGTCGGTCTGTTCGCAATTGCCGAATTGCTCAGCCGCTCGGATTATAATCCGCGTACAGATGCGACGCGCAGTCAACATTTGAAGCTGGACCATGAGAAGCTGTCCTGGGCAGAGATCAAGCGCTGCCTCAAAACAATGACAATCTCTTCGCTGATTGGTACGATCGTGGGTGCTATCCCGGGTACAGGCGGCGGCATTGCAGCCTTTATCAGCTACGATCAGGCGAAAAAGACCTCCAAATACCGTGATCATTTCGGTCACGGCGAGATCGAAGGCGTTTCCGCAACCGAGTCTGCCAATAATGCAACGACCGGTTCTACATTGATTCCGCTTACAACACTGGGCGTGCCCGGTGACGGTTGTACGGCAATTCTTCTGGGTGCATTTATGCTGCAAGGCATGGTGCCCGGTCCCTCCATGTTCAAGGAGCACAGCGATATTCTATACGGCATTATGATTGGTCTTGTCGTTATCAATATCCTGATGCTGATTATCGGTCGTGTGTTTACCCCACTGTATGCCAATATCACACGCATTCCTTATGAGCTGATGAGCGCAATCATCATTGTTTACTGCATTACCGGTGTCTATTCGAGCGAAGCCAGCACATTTCAGGTACTTCTGGCGGTCATCATCGGCGCGTTTTCGTTCCTGCTGCGCAGGCTTGGATTCAGTGTTGTACCGATCATCCTCGGCGTAGTTCTTGGTGATCTGGTGGAAACGAATTTCCGCAACTCGATGGTAATGTCCAGCAATTCTCTGTCCATCTTCGTAACACGGCCGTTCAGCCTGTTGTTCCTTGCGCTGGCTGTGCTTTCGATTGGAATGTTCTTCTACAAGGCAGCAAAGGATAGAAAAAGCAAAAAACAGAGTTAAAAAAGGAGTTTCAGATGAAGTATTATACTGAGCCGAGCCGGGAGATCCCGGTTGCGGCAGAAACGGAAGTCCTTGTTGTAGGTGGCGGCCCCGCAGGTTTCGGCGCCGCCCTGCACGCAGCACGCATGGGACGAAAAACGATGCTGATCGAGCAATACGGCGCGGTCGGCGGTGTGGCAACCACGGGCATTATGAGTCATTGGACCGGCAGACAGGACGGCGGCTGCTTTGAAGAGCTGCGCGAAAAGGCACGCGACTGTGAAGCGGAGCAGGTCATCAATCCGGAAAAACTGCGTATTCTGATGCTGGATATGCTGATGGAGGCCGGCGTTAATGTACAGCTGTACACAGGCTTCAGCGATGTCATTATGGATGGAAACCGCGTTGCGGGTGTAATCACAGAGAGCAAATCCGGCCGGGAAGCGATCCTGAGCAAAATGGTGATCGATTCGACCGGCGACGGCGACGTAGCCGCACGTGCGGGCGTTCCGTTTGAAAAGGGACGCTCGACGGACGGCGGTATGCAGCCGATGACGATCATGTTCAAGGTTGCCGGCGTAGATATGGATCGCGCCATGTTCTTCTGGGGCTTTGAGGATACGGTCCAGCTGCCGGAAGGCGATCTGCAAACACTCGGTCGTCAGGAATTACCCTCTCCGGCGGGTCATATCCTGCTGTATCCTTCGTCGCTCCCCGGCGTTGTCACAGTCAACATGAGCAATATGACCGATGTGGACGGCACAAATGCAAGAGATCTGAATCGTGCTGAATACGTATGCAGAAAGCAGCTTCCCGAGATTATTGCATTTCTGCGCCGCCATGTGCCGGGATATGAAGGCTGTTATCTGATCGACAGCGCCGATGTGATCGGTGTGCGTGAAACCCGCCGGTTTGAGGCGAATTATCAGCTGAACGAGCAGGATATTGCGCAGGCTCGTACCTTTGAAGACTGGGTAGTTACCAAGTCGAATTTCTTCTTTGATCTGCACAATGTAGAAGGCGCCGGACTGGATGCCAATGGTGAATACAAGGCATTCAAGCAGCCGAAGCCGTATACGATCCCGCTGCGCTGCTTTGTACCAAAGACGGTGGAAGGTATTCTGCTGAACGGACGCAATATTTCGGGTACGCATAAGGCACACTCCAGCTATCGCGTAATGCCGATTGTAATGAATATGGGGCATGCTATGGGTATTGTTGCCGCGATGTGTGTTGCGCAGAACAAGAAGCCGCTGGAATTGGATATTCACGAAGTGCAGGATGAACTGCGCAGAACGAATGTAGAACCGTAAACTCAGGAAAGGAGACACAGTTAATATTATGCTGAAACGAATGCCCCGCACGATTACAGCAGAGCAGTCGCTGAAAAGCGGACTGTTCAAGCTGAGAGATATTGCCGCCTGTGCTTATGGCAATGGAAAGTGGATTCAATACCGGGATGCCGCAGGCACCTGTAAGCTTACGATGTCCATGGGAGAGATCGTAAAAAACGCCAGTCTGGAAGATGTTGAAGCGTCAAAGGCGCTTGCAGTGCTGTCGACAGGTACTCTGCCGGAGAACGGCGTAAAATCTATGGTGATTCTGCTGGTATCTCTGTTGGAAAAAGCGGAGAACCTCGGCTGCACGGAAGCGGATGTAAACGCAGTTTATGCGCTTCTGGAATATGCGGCAGAATATCTGCCGACTATCGCGAAAGAGAATAACGGTGAGCTGCTCGGCAGCGTGCTACCGTACATGACACTGATTAAGCCATTGAACAAACGGGCGCGTGAACTGGGCAATGAACGTGCAGCAGCAACGATGGAATATGCCCTGACAACGCTGCTCCTGACGTTTACCGAAGCCAACGGTGCAAATGGATACGGTGTATATGAACGCATGAAAGCACTGGCGCCCAATCAGTTTTTCAGCCTGAATCAGGTTGGCATTGAGAGATCAATTTCCGTGGATAGTCCTTATACTGACATCTGGACGATGGGATTTGATCCCATCGACGGAACGATTAAGGATTGTCGCGACATGGCATACCGCGATAAAGAGGAGGACGTACGAAACGTATTACTCGCGGTGAAGAATGCCCTGCAGGTTATTTGGAATATTGCCGCAAGTCTGTGATACAGGAATACACTGTCTGAGACAGCAGGTATGAAACCGCTCCAGCGATCGGCGTGTATTTACCCAATCTTCATGACCGGATAAACCAATATCCGTCTCCTCCTGTTTGTTTTTCAGATCTCAGTTGTTGAAAATCATATCACCCTACTTTACCCAAAAGGAGCTTCCACGCACAGCGATGGAGGCTCTTTTATTTTTCCGGCGCCCCGAACTGACGCCGCCATTTACTGGATCGTAGGTTACTACAGTCGGATCACTGACTGTCCATTCTACCTCATCGTTCGGAATTCGATCTCCGGTAGTAGGATTATAGGCAAATATGTTGCTAACCTGTTCACAATCGTCGATTCCCAAGACTTCGTGATCGGCTGCAGCACCAGCTGCTCCTGTGCGGCCGAATCGCCAGTGCGGCAGCGTGACAGAATTTCGCTCATATCTTTTGAGGGCATACAGAGATCTCCTGAAACTTATACGTCCTTGTGACTGCCGATGTATACGCTGTAGCTCGCGCCATCCCATGCAACAGCCTGATCGAGTGCATTGGAAACGGCGCGGACCGGCAGATAGGTCGTGCCCTTGCAAAGCAGCACGTCAACCGTCTTGCCGTTGACGTCGGTCGGAACAATCAGCTTGTCGTTCACATAGACCTTAACCCCGGTTTCAACAGCCAGCTTTTCCATTCGACGTTTCGCATTGTACTCGCCCGAGGCCTTGCCGCCCAGAATGGACGACTGCGAGTTGGCGATAGCTTTCAGCTTAGCAAGCACAGCATCTGGCGCAGGAGCCAGATTCGACGGAACAATTTTATCAAAGTCTGCGTTGTAAAGTGTTGTACGGTATTGCGTTATAGTTCCCTGTTCAAGCCATGTATGCATTTGTTCAGAGGCATTTCCATAGTCATTCTGTTTGCCAGTAACAAGGTCAACACTCATACCCTCATGAGCAACGGTATTATAGTCAAGCACTACACCGTTGTCCAAGTATTCTTTCACCTTGTATACCACATCATAAAATGCATATCCCTTGGATATCTGCCATTTGGAGTCTACAATGGTTTCCACATAATCTTTACTTAGTAGTGTTTGATCTTCAATCGATACACCATCCGTTCCGGGCCATGCAACCCATTCACCAGCCGGCTGCCAGAACAAATATTTCTTTCCATCACGAGATAGTATTTCCAGACTACGCGGGAAATTACGAGAATCATTCTGTGTAAAGATAAACGGTACTTCCTTCTCAACCAACTTTACCGCAGAAGATCCATTCCACGAGTAAACCATATACTTACTGGACGCATTTGTACCATGCTTATCCCACTGGTCAGCCGGAATCTTGTCCTTCGTATTGCAAACGCAAAGCAGTTCTTCGTTTCCGTCACCGTCAAAATCAATCAGCATCGCCGTCACCAGACCGCTTATAATACTGCCGCTGACAGCGCGCTTGCCGTACTTGCTCTGCAACTGCTCGATCACCGAAACATACGCTTTTGCACGGTTTACCGCATTCTGGTCTACCTTATGCTCGCCGAGATACGCACTGGACGTCGTTCCATCCCATGCGATCGGCACATTGAGCGCCGCAGATACCGCGCGAATCGGCAGATAGGTTGTGCCGTTGTACAGCATTGGCTCTACCGGATTGCCGTTTGCGTCACCCGGATTGAGCTTCTGGTCATCCACATAAACCGTTACGCCGCGACCAACCGTGATGTTCTTCTGCGTCAGCGCGGACGCAAACGGCATACTCATCACCAGTGCCGCACCCAGCAGACCAGCGGTCAGCCGCTTGCCGAATATTTTCATCGTTTGATTTTCATGCCTGTTCATACTTTTTCTTCCCTTTTATATTTTGAATGATAATGGAAACCATAATAACCTGATTATACCACAGTTTCCGACTATTTACTATTCTCATTGCATTCAATACATGGATAGGATATAATGGTATCAATATAATTTACATTAACACGAAACAGGATAAGGGGTATGAAAATGAAAAAAAGACTGATCTCCATTGCCATGGCGGCTGTTATGGCGGTCGGAAGTATTCCGGCGGCAGGCGCACTGCTTGATGGCTTCAACAATACGCGTACTTACTCCGATCAGTTTACGGATGTGCCATCAACAGCATGGTATTACAATTCGGTCAAATCGGCTTATGAACTTGGGATTACTGCCGGTACGAGCGCATCTAAATTTTCACCCGATCAGAATTTAACTACCGATCAACTGACTGTTTTTCTGGCGCGCATTCATGCGGCATACCATCACAATGAAATCGTTGAAGTGCAAAATCCATCGAGCTGGGCTGATAAGTACTATTATTATGTAGAGCAGTATATCGACAGCAGTTATCGAGACAGCATTTTCGGTGGCAGGGATCATGAGCAGCGCTGGCATTTTGCATACTGGATCAGCAAGGCGCTGCCGGATTCTGCATATACCGCTATTAATAATGTGCCGGATGGACAAATCCTTGATTTGACCGAAAATAAAATTTATACCGAAGACGGGTCTTTCGATGAGATCTCCAACCGCATCTATATGCTTTACCGTGCAGGCATTCTGACCGGCAATACGGCATACGGACATTTTAATCCGAAAGGATATGTTACCCGTGCAGAAGTAACCGCAATTATTACCCGTATGATCGATCCGGATCAGCGTAAGACATTTCAGCTGAAAGCAAAACCGACCTCCGGTCCTGCGAGCTTTTTAGGTGAATATTTTGCTTCTGACAATGACACAAGCCGTCCTTGGCTTGGCTGTTCGCTTGAAATTACAGATGTAACAGACAAGGAAGTAACCTTTCAGTTCGACCACATCAAGTCCGGACGCGTGATTCTTTTCACGGCGGAAAAAGCGAAATTTACTTCTGCGAATACAGCAGTTGCAAACGGAACCGCGTGCTATTCAGAAGTTCCCTCAACGATGGAGAAGATTAAATATGTGCTGACGTTTACTGATCATAATATCAATGTTAAAACGTATGGCAGCGACCCTTACCGCTATAGCTATAATGTTAATTTCACCAGTACAGGCGCAATGAATTAACAGCAGTATATATCCCTACACCAGTTTACAACTTTATAAATGATAGACTTGTTGATGAATCAGCTGCTTTAAGGCCTTTAATAACCTGCTTTTTTCCTGAAATTCAGGCATAACCTGCCGGATCATGGAGGCTGCCAGTTCCAGTTTAGATTCTTTTTTCTGCCACATACGATAGCCAGGAGGAACGGAAAGGAAATATTATGTTACAAAAATCATATATGTCTTTTTGACTATCTTTTTATATCTTCTTAAATGTCCGCAAAGCCTTATTTTATAGGCTCTACGGGCATTTTGCTTTTGTGGTAAACCTCACATATCTAGGTCTATCTTCTTATATTTTCGCTATCAAGCGTGGTTAAAATCGTGGTAAATACTTCTTATGCGATTAGACGCTGAACCTCTGATTTTGCGGTATCTATGGACGCATGAGCATACCAGTTCATTGTGATACTGATGTTTGAATGTCCCATGATATACTGTAAATCTTTCGGGTTCATGTTCTTGCTTGCCAGTCTTGTGCAGAACGTATGGCGTAGCGTATGTGGTGTGATATGTGGCAAGGGGTTATCCTTGTGGTGTTTGTTATATTTCTTTACCATACGGACAAATAAGGCGTTGTAATCAATCGCAACTTTAGGATTGCCTTTCGGATTGACGAACAGAAAATCTTTGTATCCGTCTATCTCTATCAGTTTCCCCTTTGTGCGTTTCCTTATGACCCGTTGAAATGCCTGTATCGTTTCTCTGCTTAATGGCACTTGCCTTGTTCCACTCTTTGTCTTAGGCGTTTCAATATAATAGCCCTGTTCCTTGCTCTTTAATAACTGGTGGTCGATAACCACAACCTCATTCTTGAAATCAATATCGGCTACTGTCAGTCCGCACAGTTCCGAGATACGAAGTCCTGTCTTTAACAGTATCAGCACATCATCATAATACTTGTGATACACGTTATCCGTCTTGATGAATGACAGTAAGGCTTGTTCCTGTTCCTCTGTCAATGCTACTTTCTCTTTGGTATCATTTTCTATGATTTCACTTAACTTGAAATTAAAAGGGTTTTTCCTTACACAATCGTCTTGTATGGCGATATAGAATGACGCTTTTAACGAGCGTTTATGGTTGTTAATAGTGTTATAGGAAAAGCCTTTGTCTTTCATGCGTAACGCCCATTCTTTAGCGTCAGAGGGTTTTATCGTATCAATGCTCCTAGCACCTAACTTGTCCTCTTTCAATAACCGCATGAGTTGTTCCCGTTGTTTCTGTGTGCTTTTCTTCACATTTGCCCTCTGTGCGTTCTGTTTGGCGTAGAGTTGGCAAAGCGTCATTTTCTTGCCTGTGCTGTCGATACCGTCCTCAATATCCCGTCTTATCTGCTGTTCCAGTTCACGAAGTGAGGGTTTTTCCCGTTTTCCCTTTGGTGTCGGGTCTGTGGGTGTCAATCTCCAAGCATACACATATTTTGTGTTTCCAAATGCGTCTACATATTTATATAAGTATTTTCCGTCTGTTCGTTGGCTCTCTCCAGTATGCAGGATACGTTCTTTACTATCCCGTCTTTTTTCTTTCATGGTGTCTGCTCCTTTCCTTGTTGGAAAGAGCCTTGATATGACTTGTATTCATCATAACACATACAAGGCTCATTTGCATTAGATTGCGTCCAATTTATCAATGACCTTTTCAAACTGTCGGCGTTTAATCTGTATGCGGTTGCCATTCATAATGAGCCAGCCAGCGTCCTTGTTTTCCTCTGCCAAGCGTCTTAACTTGTTTTCTCCGATACGGAAATACTTTGACGCTTCTTCAATGGTAAGGGTGTATTTTTCCCATACGGGAATATCGTTGTTATTCATCAGATACCCCCTTTCCCATGTTTCGTGTCATACTGGATATAGGGGATAAGGTCGGTGCGGTCTATCCTCTGTAAGTGGGCGGTTAATTTACTGGAAAGGGAACTGCTGTATCTTGCCCTGTCAAGCATAGTTCCCACTTTTTCCAGTCCACCTAATGCATCATGTTCTTCTAAGAAATAAAAACTTTTGACAGCAGAAATCACGCCACCCTCTGTGAGCCATTGCTGTGTTTCCTCAAGGGAATTATGTAGTTTCGGTACTTGCAGTTTCAAGACTTCCACAGCCCCTAAAAATCGTTCCCAAAACCGACACGTTTTCCATCTGCTCTTATTACTTTCATTTCTGTTTGGCACGACAAAGCGTAGGTTGTTTGCCAATAGCCCGAAAGCCAGTTCCCCAAGTTCCAGCGGTCTGTCTTTGAATGTCATGGCAAAAACATGAGCCTTATCATCACGCAGTTGCATTTCTGTCCGTTTCCAACTGCCGACTTCATCAAGTGTCTTATTATGTTTTGAACAGACTTCCTTATCCTTATCATAAAAGCGGTAGGATAATCCCGATTTACCAGCACCGATATAAACAGTCTTTGCGGTGTCGAAATCATCAAACTTGCTTTCGTCAAAGTGGTAGCCCTCACTATTAGAAATAAATTCCTCTTTTTCGCATTTCTTCTTTATCTGCTCTATGGTAAAGAATGGCTTTTCGTTCTTATCATCAATGGCAATATCAAGTCTTGTGAAATGAAAGTTATCCAGTCCGTATCTTCGCTCACAGCGTCGAAACATATCCCCAAAGGTATAATTCCTACTGTCGAGAATACGGAAAATATCATCACAACCTCTGCCAGTCATAACAAGATAACAGCCTAGCCCCTGTGGGTTATCCTCTGTCTTTCTTGCGTCCCCCGATACATAAATATCTCCAATCTGCCAGCGTGCTTGATAAGTCTTGAATTTTATCATTGCTGGATAAACATTGAAAATGTCAGTCGGTAAATCTAAAATGTGCATGATTATATCTTCAGCGGTTGCCGTTTCAAATACAATGCTGATGTAATCAATCTTAACGGATAAATTTTTGTGTGTAGTTATAGTGCATTGCTCCTTTCGTATGCCCCGTTTTTTGCGGGTAAAAATCGTGTTTTTTCCTTTATTTATCACAGTTTCTAGGTACTATGACATGTATACGCAGGGCGGTGTTACATATACGCCCTCTGCGAACGCCTTTAGGCGTTCCTTTTCCAAAAGGAACTGTCTGTCCGAACACGTCTGGGGGACGTGCCCCGTCCAGCCAGCCCCTTTTGGAAACCACTATTTTCGGTCTGATAGTCCATGCTTATTCATGCTATCAAAGTGAAAATGTATCTTCTCTATGCTTACTCAAGCGTGTGATTGACCTTATCGTGCTTAATCACTCTATCTGATACGATAATAACGCCATTAGAATTACTTGTCAAGAAGTTTTTGTTGACTTTTAGATGTAGATTAAGTATGATATGCTTATAAATACCAAGAAAAGCAACGAAAGGAGCGGTTATACTAAGTTATGGAGCATTACGAAAAGAAAATCAGTTTCTTAGGAGAGAACATACAGACCATAAGAAAACACAGAGGAATGAAACAACAGGAACTTGCGGATAAAATCGGTATCAATATGCAGAGCCTTTCCAAGATTGAACGAGGTGTGAATTTTCCTACCTTCGATACATTAGAAAAGATAATGGACGTGCTGGGTGTAATGCCCAATGAATTATTATCGGGAGAATGGAAGTATGTTAATCAATCCGAAAAGGAAGTCTGCCAGTTTTTAAGAATTGAAGAACGATTAAATGCAGAACTAAAACATGGACATTATGACAACTTCTTTGACAGCGAGGAAGAATGGCTGGAATATGAGTTGGAAAAGTTACGGGAATATATTACCGACTACATCAACGGGAAAAGTATTGTAGCGTCCGACCTTTATCCAATCAAAGAATTTATCCAGCATTTGAAGTTTCAAAAACTGTTAGACCGCTATGATGATTTATACAGCATGGATATGTTCGGGGAAAGCATAGAGGGACATAAATATAGGACACCTTATCAAGTCGTAAAAATGATAAACCCCAATTCAAAAGAAGATATGGAATTATTACGGGAAGTATTGAAAAATAACCATTTTGATGATGAGGACGAATAACTTTTTCCCTCTTTGTAGAAGATACAGCAAACAAAAAGCCCAGTAAAGAGTGCAAAGCACCACCAATGGTGGCAAGGCTCTTGACAGGGCTTTTTCTTTTCTGTGGAGGGTAATCAAGAGGAAGAAAAGATAAAATTTGATTTGTGGTAAATCGGATAATATCAATGAAATTGTCACGGTACAAATTTGGGCTATATAAGGAATAGTAACTGGAAGATTGTAGGGTAATCAAAAAGGCGTGTATTTTAAATCAGAGATACACGTCTTTGAAATGAATGAAATTCAATGAATTTTATTCATTGACAATCGTTCATTCACGAGATATAATTTTAGTGAAAGGAGTTGATTACATGAATATTACGAAACAAAAATCACAAAAGACTTTTGATAAGCAAGCTGCCGATTATGATACAAATATTCAGGGGGAACATGCTCGAAAACTCTATAAGCCGATTATAGAAAATTTAAAAAATAAGAATATACATTCTATATTAGATTTAGGTTGTGGAACGGGTGCGTTACTTAAAGAAATAAAAGAATTAAATATAGCAGAACAACTATTTGGAATAGATATATCTCCCAATATGCTTGAAATTGCAAAAAATAAACTAGGAAATGATGCAACACTTATCTTAGGCGACTCTGAGAGATTACCTTTTGAAGATAGTTCTTTTGACGCCATTGTATGTAATGACTCATTTCATCATTATCCACAACCAGATATTGTAGAGAAAGAAGTGTCTAGGTGTTTAAAGCAAAATGGAGTTTTCATTATCGGTGATTGTTGGCAACCAATCGGAGCAAGACAGATAATGAATTACTATATGAAACACAGCAATAGTGGAGATGTAAAGATTTATTCAAAAAAGGAAATGTTGTTATTATTATCAAAAGACTTCCACGAAATTGAATGGAAATCTTTTGGCACAAGATCTTGTTTAATTATAGCATACAATAATTAAACCGCAAGAAAGGAAAGAAAACAATGCGTATTTCAAAAGAACCAGAGGAACGTAAACAAGAAATTTTAGAAACAGCCATTAAATTATTTAGTGTAAATGGGTTTGAAAAAACTTCAATATCAGACATAGCAAAAGAAATTGGAATAGCACAAGGATTATGTTATAGATATTTCCCATCAAAAGATGTACTTTTTCAGTCTGCTATCAATGAATATTCAAATATTTTAGTCGCCAATATGACAAAAAATATAAATATAAAAAAGGATAGTTTAAAAGATATTTTGCGGAAGATGATACTTTTTGCAGAACAAGAAGATGATACATATTATCCAGTTTTTCATAATAACCAAAATAAAAATTTCCATAATTTATTAACATTGAATGTATGTGAAAAACTTTTTCCTATTGTATCTGAAATTATTGAAAGAGCAAATTACACAAATGAAATACAAGTCAATGATGTTGAAATGTATGCCAGTTTTTGCATATATGGACAACTAGGAATTATTTTAAATACCGATATATCAATTAAAGAAAAGAGTTCACGGATAAAGGCATTTTTTAGGGACTTGTTTAGGCTTTAAATCTTCCCCTGCCAAAAGGCAGGGAATATTTAAATAAATTAAATGAATAATTTTCATTCAATAGGAGGAATTAAAATGAACAAAAATATTGATTTTGTAAACGGAAACACAAAAAAATGTTTACTTGAAATGACTGTTCCTATGATAATAGCTATGTTTTTAAATATGGCATATAATCTCGTAGACAGTCTTTGGATTGGAAATTTGTTAGGTGAGCAGGCATACGCAGCGTTAACAAACTCGACACCTATTATTTTAATCTTAACTTCAATTGGTATGGGAGCAACAAACGGGTTAGCCATTCTATTATCACAGGTAATTGGTGCGAAAAATGAGCAAAAGAAAAAGAATATTATAGTTACTTCTTTTTTTGTATCTATAATTCTTTCAGTGTTTATGACAATTGTGTTGGAGATTTTTTTAGAGCCTATTTTGATAGTTTTAAATACACCGACTGAAATTTTTGATATGGCAAAAAATTACTTATCTATATATGCTTTGGGATATGTAGCAGTTTATTTGTATTTATACTTTACAGCCATTTTAAGAAGTTTTGGCAATACTATGTTTCAAGCAGTTGCAATGCTTGTGTCTACTTTATTGAATGCTATTTTAGATCCTATTTTCATTAACATAATTGGATTTCACGGAGCGGCAATCGCAACCTTAATATCACAGATTATTTGTTTGGCGTTTATGTGCATTTATATTTATCGTAAAAAATTATTTAACCTTTCACTATCTGATTTTGATACAAAAGAGATTATGCCGTTTGTAAAAAATGCTGTGCCGTCTGTCATTCAACAAAGTATTCCTGCTATTAGTACAACATTTTTAACTGCTATTGTTAGTACTTATAGTATTTCTGCTATTGCTGGCTACGGAGTTGCTGGAAAATTAGAAATGATATTATTTTATCCTGCTATGGCTCTTAATATGGTGTTGACTTCAATCGTAGGGCAATGTATTGGAGCACAACGTATCGACAGAGCAAAGAATTATCTGAAATTGGCGTTAAAATATGGTATTGTTGTTTCAAGTGTATTATCAGCAGTTGTTATTTTCTTCTCTAAACAGTTGGCAAAATTGTTTGTTTCCAACGTAGCTGTAACAAATGTTGTCAGCCATTATTTTTTAATTGTTAGTATCGGTTATGTTCTTTACACTATTACTAGTTGCTACTTAGGTACTTTAAATGGTATAGGAAAACCAACAAAAAGTATGATACTAATGATATTCTACTATATTATTATTCGTATTCCTTTTGCCTATCTATTATCTTGGCTGGCAGAAAATTTAAATGGTGTTTGGATAGCGATTTTAATCAGTCACATAGTCGCCTGCATTATAACTATTTTAACAAGTAATCAAATTATTAAGCGGTTATATGGAAAACTTTATGATAGGACTAAAAAAGCAAGATATAAAAGCATTGAAAGTAACTGCTGTGGAAAGTTTTAGGAATAATCTTATACGATTATGCACTACCTAACAGCATTTTATCAACAACTAAATATTTTACAATATTAAAAGTTCGTACAGACGGTATATTTTGTACGGACTTTTTTCTTGTTCTTCTTTTTGTATTTTCCAAAGATATAGACGGTATCTCCGTTTATATATTTCAGCGTATGCGGAAAGGAGGTGAGATTATGAACCCATCTTCTTTCGAGCATATCGTTAGAATACAGTTTAATGCTTTGATGATGACTGTTATTAAATGCACAGTAAAAAACAGAAACAGACAGTTTGCAAGACGTTCTAAGCGTGAAGTTTTATTCTGTGAATTATCAGATACGAAAAATGTTGAATGTGTAACTAAGGATAACTATTCTTGTGATTACATTTCGTTTGAAGTCTTGAATTTTACAATTCAAATATCAAATGAGAAACTTGCTGTTGCTTTATATAAGTTATCGAATAAAGAGCGTGATGTAATTCTATTACGCTATTTTCAAAGTATGAGCGACCAAGAAATAGCCGAATTATATCATGTATCACGTTCTGCTATTTATCGCAGAAGAAGTAACGGATTGAAGAAACTAAAAACAGTATTGAAAGAAAGGAATTGAACCAATGAAAAAAGAATATGGCTACCCTACATTAAAAGTAATATGTCAAGCGTCTGCTGGAAATGAAACTGCCATAAGAGAGATTTTGAAGTTTTATGACGCTTATATATGTAAATTATGCTTGCGTCCGTTTTACCACTCTGAAAGTGGTAAAATCATTATGCAGGTTGATGAAGAATTAAAAGGTCAAATCCATACAGAAATGATGAAAGCAATCTTGAAATTTGAAATCAGAGTAAAATAATCATACTACATGAATGAAAAACGGGAGATACACAGATATTTGTGCTATCTCCCATGTTGTTTTTGTGTCATATCAAGGCTCATTCAATCGTGGTAAATTCGTGGTAAAATGAATAGTTTTCTATACTTCAAAATGTTTGAAAGTATAGTGTTTATGCGGATAATCAAAAATCAGATATAAAATTTTTTACAAAATTATATGTTTTTTTCAGGAAAGAAACCGTTTTGTCAATTGCAGTGATCCTGGCGCTTCTTTCTATGTTCTGGGTCAGAACGGATAAGGCTTATTTTACTTATATCGATTTCAGGACTCTCGGGCTCCTCTTCTGTTTGATGGCAATTGTAGCTGGTTTGAAGGCTGTTGGTGTTTTTGATATACTTGCCAAAAAACTGCTGATGGGAACATCGGGAACTGTGGGTGTGATCAGGCTGTTGGTACTCTTATGTTTTTTCCTGTCAATGGTGATCACCAATGATGTGGCATTGATTACTTTTGTTCCTCTTGCACTGATCATTGTGCATAAACTGCCAAAGGAACTGGGCAATTACTGGCTTCTTAAAATAGCAGCCATGCAGACAATCGCTGCTAATCTCGGAAGCATGCTCACACCAATCGGAAATCCGCAGAACCTTTATCTATATGCCAGAGCAGGGATGTCCGCGGCAGAATTAATAACCCTGATGCTTCCCTATTCCGCCACAGCACTTATCCTTCTTCTGATATGGATACAGGCAGCCGCTGCCAAAGCACCTCACGTATGCGGTTCCGAAAAAGATAAAACTCTTTTGGGATTCTCGGACAGAAAAGAACTTAACATGGAATACCTGGCCGCTTACCTGATCTTATTTACAATCTGCCTGCTCACTGTTGCACGTATCATTCCATACCAGATTCCTCTTGTATTGGTTCTTATATATATACTGCTAAGAAACAGGGAAAATATAAGCAGGGTGGATTACTCCCTGCTTGCCACCTTTATCGCATTATTTATTTTTATCGGCAACCTTGGAAGGATTCCGCAATTCAGCAGTTTGCTGGAAAGAATCATGGCAGGAAGGGAAACACTTACTGCTGTTCTTGCCAGTCAGATTATGAGCAATGTTCCCGCTGCGCTTCTTTTATCCGGCTTTACAGATAATTACCGGGCCTTAATTGTCGGAACCAATATTGGAGGTCTCGGCACTCTGATTGCATCCATGGCAAGCCTGATAAGTTTCAAATATATTGCAAAAGAAAACAGGAATCTGAGAGGGAGGTATTTGGGAATATTCACAGCCTCCAATATTATATTCATGATATTCATGTTAATATTGTATTTTTTTCTTAGATAAAGGTTTTCCCGGAATTACAAAAGCTATAGCAATTCTTTCTTCGCAAAAGATTCTCCGCGGCACTTTGCTTTTTCCAATGAAAAGATCGGAGATTACTATACAGAAAAGCGACAGGCAAGAACCTGTCACTTTTCTTTTATTTGAGGAAAATGAAATTACCACTTTTTAAGTTCCCATGCCTTGAAACTATTGGGATCATTCCCCCATGCAGCCGAATTCCATTCTTTCATTCCAACAAAAAGAACGGTTTCGGTTTCAGTGACGGTGATGCCGTCATACGTGCCGCCAATGCCGCCGCCAGTGCTAATGAGGTAATTCTTTTGCACGTGAGTTCTTAAACCACTTGGCATATGGATTGCATTTTCCTCCGCTTCCTCTCCCGGATGAGCGTGGACTTGCTGATGCCGGTGAGCTTGACGACCTGCGCGTAGGAATGGTCCTCAAGCAGAGCCATTGCATGGTCAAGCTGCTCGGTGTCGAATTTCGGCGGCCGGCCTTCACGGAAATTCGGGTCGGTGGCACGCGCGACCGCCTTGCCCTCCTGTGTGCGCTGCACGATCATGTCGCGCTCGAACTGTGCAAACGACAGCAGCACGTTACGCAGCAGCGTGTTGACCGAGTCGTTGGACAGGATGCCGAGGTTCAATACGTTGATGGTGATGCCCTCGTCGATCATCTCGGTGATGAGGCCGGACGCCTGCGACACCGACCGCGCGAGGCGGTCGAGCTTGGTGACGATGAGCACATCGCCTTTTCGTAGCTGCGCCCGCAGCCTGTCGAACTCCGGGCGCTCGATCTTCGTGCCGGTGAAGGTGTCTGTATAGATTTTTTCCGCGCCCGCCGCCGTCAGCGCCGCCTGCTGCGCGTCCAGACTGTTGCCGTCGCGTGCCTGCGTTTTGGTGGATACTCTCGCGTAGCCGAATGTCATGTAAATTCCCCCGTTTTCCCGGTTTTGACACCGCGAGTTTTGAATATATGTTTTGATACCCATATTATAGCTTATGCCACCGGGTTTTGCAACCGGTGGCAATACTTGAAGGTTTTGAGACCGGTTGATTTGGTGCGAACCTCGTGTTATAATAACAGTAAATAAGGTTGTTACAGGCAGGTTCGCACCGGGGAAAACCGACAATATCACGAATGGATACGCAAAAATACAGAAGATAATACAAAAAGATTGTAGGAATGACGAAAATCCGCATTGTATTTTTCGCATTTTTGCCGTAACAGCTCGCGCCCCTGCGGGGGACAGCAACGTCAGTTCGCTGAAGAGAGGCTTCAGTGCGCTAAAGTAACAACTCGCGCCCCTGCGGGGGACAGCAACTCGGTGTGTTGATGGTTTGTTATCGGTGTGTTATCGTAACAACTCGCGCCCCTGCGGGGGACAGCAACTCTGCGCTACACCAAATTCGGCATTAGGAAGCTGTAACAGTTCGCGCCCCTGCGGGGGACAGCAACGAGAGCAGCGGGTTGCTTTCGTGATTAGCGAAGTTATCGTAACAGCTCGCGCCCCTGCGGGGGACAGCAACTCAGCGGAATGTGATAGTTGATAATCTTCTTTTGTAACAACTCGCGCCCCTGCGGGGGACAGCAACGCGTGGTCTGGAGCTTGTAGCTAACCTCGTTCATGTAACAACTCGCGCCCCTTTGGGGGCAGCAAAAACCGATCTGTCAATTTTGACAGGTCGGTTTTATTTTTTTGCCCGAACTGTGAAAACCCCGCCCCTCCCACCGATAACATTGTGTAAGGCAAAGAACCTTCTCAAAAAAATTTTTTCGGGAAGTGTGAAAACCGCCGAAAAATTTCTGATATATAAGCAGAAGGATTTCAAAGGACAGGAGGTGAACCGAATGTTTGTAATCCGTGAGCCGTGGCTGGATTTTCCGCTGTTCGGCGAGGACAATCCGCTCCTCGACTGGGTGAAAGACACCATCTGCTACTAAGCAGACCTAAATCCACAGCAGGGGAGGTGAAAAATTGAAAACCGTGTTATGGATATCGCGCCACGCCATGACCGAACCGCAGCTGCGCGACCTTGCGCGCGTGCTGGGCGATACGGTACAGGTGCTGCCGTACACCCAAACCGTAAAACAGGCGGACGTACTGCGCCCGCTGATCGAGCAGGCGGATGCAATCGCCGCCGTACTGCCGGTGGAACTGCTCGCCGAGCTGGTAACGCTCGCGGACGAACGCCCGGTGCTGCAGTCGGTCGCCGGACGCAGGTTCACCGGCCGCACGCTGCATCTGGCTGACGGACAGACCGAGCCGGAAATCGCCTTCGAGCACCTGTACTGGCAGCAGATCGTCAAGCTGGAACTCCAAACCCGGCGGCTGTGACAAAAAGGAGAACAGCGGTTTTCCTGTTCTCCTCAAAAAATTTTTTCGTGAAGTGTGAAATCGGTCGGAAATCCGCTGATATAGAAATAGAAGGGTAAAAAGAGGTGAAGCATTTGAGCGTACATACCGCAATCCGCCGCGGTGAGGTGTTCTTCGCCGACCTACACGGCGGCGTCGGTTACGAACAGAACGGCGAACGGCCGGTGGTCGTGCTGCAGAACGATATGGGCAACCGGTACAGTCCGACCGTCATTGTGGCGCCGCTGACCAGTAGCCGCACGAAAAAGCCGCTGCCGACACACGTCTGGTGCGGTGCGGACAGCGGCCTGCTGAAAAATTCCTGCATTCTGCTCGAGCAGATTCGCGTGATCGACAAAACGCGCTTATCTCGCTATCTGTGCAGCCTGAATGTGGAAATGATGGTCCGGGTCGATCAGGCTGCGGCAATCAGTCTGGGTCTGGCGCAGTGAGCAAAAAAATTTCCCGGGAAGTGTGAAAAACCGCGTGTGAAATCCGATAACTAAGTGAAGGGAGGGAAAACACCATGAAAGATATCAAGCCGAGCGTTATCATCACCGCGATTGCGATGGTGATCGAAGCTGTGAAGTTCGTCGCAGAGCAGGTGGAGACGGCAAAGGACTGATTCTCCTGAAATAAATACATAGCAAAGGCAGGTGAAATATATGACGCCGCAGACAATCATCGCTATTCTCGGTCTGGTAGCCGAGATCATCGACACGATCGACAAGAACTGACACGTTCTGAGAATCCAAAGACAGGGAGGCAGGAAGCATGAATGAATTTGCAAGACGCATGGCCAACGGCGCATCCTGTGCGGCTATGGGCGGCACCACCGATGCCGGAATCGGCGGCGCGGTCGTTGCCGGTGTCGGTGCGGTAGGCGGTTCGGTTTTCGGACCGGTCGGCACGTTCTTCGGCGCGGAAGTCGGTACGGCGGCAGGCGCAGCCGTCGGCGGTGCTATCGGCTCGATCATCGGCTTTATCGGCGGCTTTGCCGATGAGCCGTTCTAAATCCTCAGGAAATGGAACAGGGAGTGGTGATACATACATAGATGGACAGGCATTCCGAATCACAGCAGGAAAGGCAGGTGAATCCGCATGACGCCTCAGGGCATTATCGCAATCCTCGGTCTGGTAGCCGAGATCATCAGCATCGCAAACGATGACTAAAGCCGCAGAAAGTGCGCAAATCCAACAAAAAGGCAGGTG
Organism: Butyricicoccus sp. AF35-5AC; assembly: GCF_003477715.1. Lineage (NCBI taxonomy): Bacteria > Bacillati > Bacillota > Clostridia > Eubacteriales > Butyricicoccaceae > Butyricicoccus > Butyricicoccus sp. AF35-5AC. The sequence continues at coordinate 32,102 of NZ_QUDX01000012.1, read as the reverse complement.
AAATCCATGACTCCGCAGACGATTTTGGCTGTGATCGGTCTGGCCGTGAAGATCATTTCCATCGCGACCGACGACTGACCGCGTAACATAAAAAATCCACATAAGAAGGAGGTGATGTCTGTTTTCACTTTTTTCTCACCCGAAACAGGGCGAAATGCACAACAAAAGCCGGGATGCACCTACAAGAACTTGTTGAATATTATTGAACATTTGCCAAATCGTGCTATAATGAAATCATGTCGAAAGGAGGCAGTGCCTTGAGCAAAATACTTTTGATTCTGGAGGTTTCCAGAAAGCAGGATTATATATTTTCAAGCATCCACCTAAGGGATAACGCGGCACGTTCGGATATCATCCGCTATGTGACGAGCGAGGAATTTTTCAAGCAGGCTGCACCGGAATATTACAACAGCCGTGAGAATTTTGTGTACGCAGGCGGCGGACACACCATTCTCCAGTTTGGGGACAGAGCAACGGCAACACGCTTTGCCGAGCAGGTAACGCAGAAGGCCATGCGCGAGTATGACGGCCTTGAGCTGTTTGCCAAGCAGATGGAATATCGGGAGACAGACGAGAACGGAAAACCGGCGACACCGGGTCAGAATCTGGTTTGGCTGTCCGAAGCGCTCGAGCAGAAAAAGTCTCTGCGAAAGGCGTCTTTTCGGCTGACCTCGCTCGGCATCGAGCAGAAAGCGGAAGCTGCATCGCTTACTGCACCGAACGCAATCGACCCGCCGGAAGGCTGGGCGTTCGCCAAGGACTTTGTAGACCTGCAGGGCCTGACCGACGAGAACTTTATTGCTGTCGTTCATATTGACGGCAATTCGATGGGCAAGCGTGTAAAGAATCTGTACGATTCAGAAACCGAAAGTTGGGACGCCTGTTGCGACAAGCTGCGCTGCTTCAGCGAGGGCATTCAGCACGATTTTGAATCCGCCTTTCGGGAAATGGCGGCAGAGGTGGCCGATTACGAGGCCGACAATCCCGCAGGCCGCACCGGAATCCTTCCGGTACGTCCGGTCATTCTTGCCGGTGATGATGTGTGCTTTGTCGCGCGCGGCTGTCTGGGTCTGGAATGTGCCGAACGGTTTATGAAGCATCTTTCCGCAAAGACCAATCCGCAGGACGGCGAAACCTATGCGGCCTGTGCGGGCGTAGCTATGGTACACCTGAAATATCCGTTCCATCAGGCATATGATCTGGCGGAGGCACTGTGCAGCAGCGCGAAGAAATACGGCGTTTCGCTCTGCGGAGATGGTTCGGTATCTGTGATGGATTGGCATATCGAATTTGGTCAGCTCAAGGAAAACCTCCGCGAGATTCGTGCGGACTACCAGACCGAGGACGGAAAACGCATGGAATTACGTCCGGTGGTGGTGCTCGAGGGCAAAATGGACGAGGCTGCGCGCACGAAAATGAATGTACGCACCTATGATTTCGTACGCGGTATGTGTATGCAGATGAAGCAGGCGGTGCAGGAATGCGGCGAAAAAATTGCGCGCGGTAAGCTCAAGGAACTGCGCGGTGCCATCAAGCAGGGCGATCTGGAATGCCGCTATGCGCTGCAGGACAGTGAAATCACCAAGTTGCTCCGCACGATATTTGAAGCGCAGTTTGATACGGCAGATAAGCAGTATGCCCAATTTGCCGCCATGCTGAAAAACGGCAAAGAGATCGACAAGCAGCCGTTCCGCACCTTTGATGACGGCAGCAGGAACAGTGAACCGGTTTCTCACTGTCTGTTTTTTGACGCGATCGAAATGATGGATCACTTTGAGCGACTGGAGGGGAATGCATGAGCAGGCAGGTAGAATTACAAGTCAGATTGGAGCTGCTTTCCGATACGATTTTCGGCTCAGGTCACAGCATTCCCGGCGGCGAGGATATCGCGGTCTGTCAGGACGAAAACGGTTATCCGTATCTCAAAGGTACTACCTTCAAGGGCCTGCTGCGTGAGAGCATGCACGATCTGCTCGAGTGGAGCGGCGGCCCGACGGATACCGTAGAGGCACTGCTCGGCAAGGAAGGCTGGACGGGTACGGCAGGCGGACGCCGTCTGCACCTGACACCGCTGACACTCGAAGAAAAGCCGGAGGAGAGCGAGACCTGCTATGATCACCGCACGTTTACCAGTTTAGAAAACGATGTTGTGAAAACGGGTACATTACGTTCGGCGATGTGTATTTGCAGAGGACAGAAATTTATCGGCAAGATTTTCTGTGAGGAGCAGGATGTGTCGCTCGTGCGGGAGTCCGCGCTCGGCATCAAGTGGCTTGGCACGATGCGGAGCCGTGGCTTCGGCCATGTAAAAGTTATCGCAGAGCCGGTAAAAGCGCAGAAAACCGCCTTTCCGGCAGTTGGAGCGACCCATTGCCTGCATTACACGCTTTATACGGAAACGCCGGTCAGCATGACCGACTACAACCGTTCCGGCGAAAACAGCTGGGATACGCACGGCTGCATTGCCGGTTCAGCTGTGCGCGGTATGGCGGCCAGCCTGCTCGCTCAACGGGAACCAGACTGGTTTGCTGCCAACAAAATTGCACTGCTGACCGAGAAAACGCGCTTTCTGAGCGCATTTCCGGTGCAGAATGACAATCCGGCGGTTCTCCCGTCCCTCAAGGGTTTTTATGAGCAGAAGGACGGCAGCGATTTTCGTTCGGTTTTAGAGGACGGCGAAATTTCCGAAGGCTCCAAACGTGCCGATGTAGGTTCGTTCTGCACGATCGAAAACGGCGTTCTGCACTACTGGAATGCAAGGACCGGCGGCAGTCAGCGCATTCAACGCGGCGCTGACAAGACGAATATCTTTCAGACACGCAGTATTGACGCAGGACAGCGGTTTGACGGCTACATTCTGCTCGATGATGCATCCATTGCGCCCAAGCTGGCAGAGGTGCTGTGCGGTACGGTTTGGATCGGCGCCGACCGTTATGATGGCATGGGAAAATGCCGCATGAGCATTGAAGCCTGTGATGCTCCGGCGTACCGCCGATACGGCAGCATGCAGCGTCATGATAATAACAAGGTGCTTTATATGCTCGCGCTGTCACCTCTCAGCATGACAAACGAGTACGGTGAGCCGTGCGGTATCAACTGGGATGTGCTCGCGGAAAACCTCGGTGTGGCAAGTGTAAAATCCGAGTTCAGCAGCACTTCGGTCTCCGAATACGGCGGCTTTAACCGTCAGTGGGGATGCCACACACCGGCCGTCCGCATGTACGATGCAGGCAGCCTGTTCAAAATCAGCTTTGATGGTGAATCGCCGGATGAGGCACATCTTTCCGCCATCGAGCAGAGCGGATTGGGTCTGCGCCGCGCAGAAGGGTTCGGACAGGTGCTGTTCCTGTCGGAATCGCTGTTCGGCAGCATCAAGGCAAAACAGCCGGTGGAGTACACCGCTGCACCGCGCCGACAGAATATGGCTGAACTGCGTCGTAAGCGTCTGACATGGATCATGGAGCAGTGTGAAAAGAAATTCGCCGGCGATATTTCGGACAGCCAGCTTGGCTCTATCCAGGCCATTTGCGAGGAACACAAACACAAAGCCGATATTCTGCAAAAACTGAATGGATTTTTTGCTCATAATGCGGAAAAGGGTGAACAAACGTCCAGCAAGTTTGCGAAAATGAAGCAACTGGTCAACACAGTGCTGTCTCATCCGTCAGAACCGTGGATGGAAAATATAAATACAACGGAACGGGTACAGCTGCTCTGCGACCTGTTCGATCACAGCCGAAAGGAGGACGCAGGCCATGGCAACGTTTGATAAAGCAGTTCGTTATGAGGTAACGGCAGTTACGGAAACGCCCTTGCGTACCGGTCCTTCCGACGGCAGTATCGACCGCGTACTTCGCCACCGGGACGGACAGGCATTCCTGCAGGCTGCTTCTCTGGCAGGTGCATTGCGCGGCTGGCTGGAAAAGCAGGATAAGAACGCCGCAAATGCGCTGTTCGGCTCACAGGAAAAGTTCGGACAGCTCATCGTTTCCGATATGGAAATCAAGGAAAAAGCAGTGGAATCGGCGGAGGATACCACGATACAGCTTCGTCCGCGCCTGCGCATCAACGGCAAAATGGGGTCTGCGGCAGACGGCGGCAAATTCGATGTGGCCCACATTGCACGCGGCACTGTGATGAAATTCTCGCTGACATGGCTGGGCGCGGAAAGCGACACGGACGGTCCGGCGCAGATCGAGCAGATGCTCGGTGCGCTGCACGCGGGCGAGATTCGTTTGGGCGCACAGAAGTCCAACGGCTTCGGACGGGTTGCGCTGACAGTCCGCAGTCAGATCTATCACATGACCGACAAGGCCGACCGGGAGGCTTGGCTGCAGGATGAATTTGACGGCCAAACGCTTGAACTGCCGGAGATTTGCACGGAAAGTGTATGTACATTCACAGTCAACGGCGTTGCGGACAGCATTCTGATCAAGAGTTCGGTTCCGCGTGTTGAATACGATGAGAATAACACGCGTAAGGAGATTATTCAGAACATTAAGGAGAACGGTACGGCAGTTTTGCCGGGTTCGTCGGTCAAGGGTGCTGTGCGTGCCCGTGTGCAGGCGATCGCCGACTTACTCCACTGCTCGGAGAGCGTGGATGAACTGTTTGGACGCGGTGCGGCACAGGGCGATAACGGCATTGCCGGTCGGGTGCAGTTCACCGATGTGGTGCTGGATAAGGCGAAAGAGCAGAAGATCTCGCGTATCCGCATCAATAAATTCACCGGAGGCGTAATACGCCGCGGACTGTTTACCGAAGAACCGCTGAAAAGCGGCGTCACGCTGACCATCACAGCACCGCAGGATGATATCTGCGGCTGTGCGCTGTTGGTTTACGCACTGCGCGACCTCGGTCTCGGGTTATATAATCTGGGCAGCGGCGGCGCTGTCGGACGCGGTTATATTAAGGTATCCCGCATTGCGATCGCGTGCGGGGACAAAACCGCCGATATGACATTCGGCGCGGACGGCTGCAAGCTGAACGACACGGACAATCTGGTTTCGGCCTGGCTGCATGCACTGGAGGAACGCACATGAAACGGATAGATAGCATAGAACAGGCTCTGCAACAGGCCGAAAAGCTGCAGTTCGTCATGGTGACCGAGCTGAGCCGTGTTGTTATTGGCAAAATGCCGATAGATATCAACTGGGATGAGCTGATAGAAGCACGGTTTTTCGATCACGATACCGAAATCCGCATTTTCCGGGAGAACGGCGAACTGAGGGCCCGCAGTGTGATTTTACAGGACGATATGCCGTACATCGAAAAGCAGTATAAGAAATTACAGGGCAATCTGGGCAGTGAAATCAGCGTGCGCGAATATTTGACGTTTGATGAGGACGGTCAGGCCGGTGTGAGCGCCGTCTGCCTGTACGATTGGAGGGAATAACGAATGGCGAAGGACGATAACTACTATCCGCCGAAAACATTGGAAAACACCGTTCGTGCACCATATAACTTCGTGCCGTTTACCGATCGTCAGCCGTTTATGCGGTATACCGATGTAAGCAAACTGCCTGCGCATGACGAACTTTGTGCAGACCTGCTCACCGGTGAGATTCATCTGACGCTTACCGCAGAAACGCCGGTTTTCGTGTCGGACGGACAGAAAAACGCGGATTTCTTCCGCGGCGCCAACGGAAACTATATGATTCCCGGCTCTACCATTCGCGGCATGGTAAGGGAGAATATGCAGATTCTTGGGGATGGTTTGGTTCTCAAGGATGAGGATTTGGAGGATTACCAGATTTATTACCGCGAAATTGCAGGAAAAGGTGCGCGCAAACCGCTGCGCAAATACTATCAGGATACGCTGGGTGTAAAGCCGGAAAAGGCCCGGAGCGGCAAGTCGATTTCCATACCGCACAATATCAACGCGGGTTATCTGGTGCGAGAAAACGGCTTATACCGGATCTATCCGCTGCCGAAAGAAACGCCGGTACTGCGTGTATCGCGTGAACTGACAGAAAAAGTATTCGGTAAAGAAAAATATGCCTGCACAGAAGCAGTCGCATATGAGTCGGACGGCAAAAATGTCACCGCACTGTATCAAGCGGAAAATGCACCGGCATACAAGGAACGCGGTATCCTGCTGTTTACCGGAAAACCGGTACAGAAAGAAAACCATTTGTATGTTTTTCCGCCGATCGACAGAGATCAGCACGGCATTGATATTTCGGAAGCTGACCGCTTGTCCTATCAGGCGGACTGTGAAGCGCGCAAAAATACGGCGAAAGCGTATCAGGAGTTCTGGAAGCTGCCGGAGGAGGGACAGAGTAAGCCGGTTTTCTATGTAAATTATGATGGGCACATTTATTTCGGCATGGCACGCTATCTGCGCATCGGTCATTCGCATTCCATTGCGGAAGGGCTGCCCGAGCGTTTTCGGAAAATGCAGAAGCGTATTACCTCGCAGAATGAGCTTCCACTGGACTATCCACATGCGGTTTTAGGGTTTACACATAATTTTAAGGACGAAAACAAAAAAAGCAGTAATACATCTTACCGTTCGCGCGTGTCCTTCGGCGATTTTGAAGCCATAAGCAGTGCCGTGTCTGCTGATGAGTATAAAACTGTTCTTGGTGAGCCAAAACCCAGCTTTTTCGAGGGATATGTGCAGGAAGGAAAGCACTATTCTTATGAGCCTAATGAGCCGAAAGACGCCTTCCAATTAAACGGTTTTAAGCAGTATTGGCTTAAAGATGTAGAATTCCCGCTGCCGCAAAGCGGCAATGAAAAGGTTTTGACTACCTTGCGTCCTATGAAGAAGGGAACTGCGTTCAGCGGTACAATTCGCTTCAAAAATCTTAAGGAGGACGAACTCGGTCTGCTGCTATGGTCGCTGCTGCTGAATGATGGCTGCTATCAGTCGATTGGCATGGGCAAGCCATACGGCTTCGGCCGTATGAGCGTCAAACTGGACAATCTGCGGCTGTTCGATTTCGCAGCACTCTATTCGGCTTCCGGATTCGAGAGCGCAGGAAGAACCGCAGAGTATAAGCCATTCATCCAGGCGTATAAACAGTTTATGAACGATAATAAATCGAAAACCGTACCGGAAATGGATGATAGACCTGAAATCAAGGACTTCTTCTATCTGAAAAAGACGATCCGAGAGGATACGGAAATGGTGGATTACCTGACGATCGACCAGAAGAAGGAACCGAAGCGGCTGCTGTTCAAGGAAATGTATTATCCGCTGCCGTCGGTTGCCGAACTGCGTGAGGAAGCCGAAAAGGATGCGCCGAAGTATGATTCTGCAGAGGATGCAACAGCTGCACTGCTCCTGAAATTTGGTGCAAAGACTAATTCGTCGAATACCGGAAAATCCTCGAAAAAGAAGAAAAAGTGAGGTCAGCATGGCGAAAAAAATTATTTTATTCCTCAGCTTGCTGAGCGAGGATGAATCCAAGCGGAAAACCCAGGACTATGCCTGCGCGGCCGGTGTACTTGGCATGGACGAGGCCCACAAGATCACCGGTACGCAGACCAACGAAGCGCCGGTCAAGGCCATGCTGCTGGCACATCCGGATGTCCGGTCGATCATCTGTATCGTAACGCCGCAGGCAAAGGAAAGCACGCTGGATTTTTTCAAAACGCATATTCTGGAGTTCGCACGAGAAAAGCAGATTAAATTACCGGACGATATCTTTAAGATTATTGATTTTCAGAATGACGAGGTGTTTACCGAAGGTCCGCTGCAGCGTGTTCTGAACGAGATCCAGCCGGGCGGCATGGGCAAAAACAGCATGGGTGATGAAATTCTGCTGGAAACGACCGGCGGGTGGCGCAACACGATGATGTATCTGCTGCTTCTCAGCCGCGTACTGACCTATAATCACAATCAGACGATCGGTGCAACCTATGCTGATTTTAACAACCAGCAGATCACCGATGTATCCGATCTGCTCCGCATGTTCGACCTGGTAGGCGGCATGCAGGAGATGAGTTCGTTCGGCAATGTGCGCACCCTGCGCAAGTATTTCGGCGCAGAGCCGCAGGACGAACGGATCGGCGAACTGCTCGATGCACTCGAAGCGCTTAACGAGGCGATCACGCTGTGCAGAACACGTCAAATCAACGACTGTATGGCACAGTTCAATCGGGCGCTGAAAGCAGTCGGCGAATGCAGTGATCCGCTGCTGCGTGTGCTCATTCCGGCTTTTCGCTACACATTTCGAGAACGGGAACTGACTACGGTAGGACTGATTCGATGGTGCCTGTCCGCAGATATGCTGCAGCAGGCAATAACGGTTTATACCGAACGCATTCCGGCGGAAATCTTCGGCAAGCGTGATATCCTCCGCATTGATGACGGCACACCGCTGCAGCCTTCAAGCGAATATGTCGATGCGGATGTATCGCAGTTTGTAAAAGGCTTTTTACGGTCCTCGCACTGTACGCAATATTTGAATAAATTCGGTTTGAGCGACTATTACCGTGCACAAAAGGACAAAAACGGCGATGCACACTATGTCGAGCAGATTGAAACCATTGTAGATATGGGAAAGATCCTGCCGTATTCTGGATATAAGCTAAATCCAGCCTATTCGACACCGCAGATGCAGACAATTGCACGGGATTATCTGTATATTAAGCAGCTTCGCAATATGACAAACCATGCTAATGATGAGGGTACCTCGGATATCGACCTGCTGATGGAGTATCTGGTAAAGTGCGGCTATCATCCGCTTGAAGAAGTCACAGCGGCTTATATCAGGCAAGTGATTGAAAATGCACTGAAGCACCTGGAGCCGCCACCGCGTGAAGCAAATACGAAGAAAAAGAAGGGTAAGAAATGAAAATATTCTTTAGTATGACACCGTTGCAGGCACCGGGATCGCTGCAGAAGTATGTATACCATGCGGTCGATAACCCAGTATTGCAGATGGATGAGGGAACTGCGTTTCCGATTATAACTGCACTTCACGCGTTTGCAAAGCCGCAGGAAGAAGTTCGTATTATCGCAATTCAGACAGATATCGAAAATTGCCGGGAAAATCTGAAAAAGTTTGAAAAAGAGGTAAAAGAGATGAGTGAAAAGATCGGTTTCACTTATCCGCGTGGTATTGAAGTGGTATCTGCTCCGGCAGATGCAGGTGTACGCAGCAATATCGAGGCCTTCCAGAGGTTAATCGAGATGGTGCATGACAACGATGAAATGTACGCCTGCATGACCTATGGCGTGAAGCCGCTGTCTCAGATTATGATAATGGCCATCCAGTATGCGTACCGCCTGCTGGATAACGCTTCGATCTCCTGCCTGGTATACGGACGTATCGACCGCAAAGATAGAGAAGTAAAGGGTGCGTATGTCAACGATATGACCGCGCTCATCCAACTGGACGAAATTACTCGTCTACTGGCAGCCAACAAGGTCAAGAATCCGCGCGCTGTTATCGAGCAGATCATCTCGGAAAGCTGAGGTGAGCATTGTGGCAAATCAGGTTAATTTAGATGAATTAGCAGTCAAGTGGAGCCAGATGTCAGGTGAAGATCCCAATAAACAGGGTCTGTATATTAAAATATGGGGCGAAGTATATAATGAGGATAGTGCGTTCTGGCAAGACCAGCCTATTGATGCAATCGGCAAGCTGCTCGAAAGATTTAATGTAGAAGAAGGCCAATTCACGCATTTTCTTCACAAAACAATGAAATATCTGCGGCTGGATGCACAGAAGAAACGTACCAAGAAAACAAACACTGAAGTATCCATTGATGACGAGGAGAGCAATGCAGAACCGCTGCGCGCTTGCGAATCAGAAGTAGGCTTGGCGATGGAACTGCAGGACAGCTTGCTTGAACTGGCAACAGTGATTCAGAATTTCGGTAAGAATCCGGCAGCACGTTCGGAAAACAAAGAGTGCAAAATGTGGTATGATCTGTTTTATACCGAAATGATAACGCGCGGTTCCAAAACGGAACCTAAATTGCTCCATTGTATCGAACGCGATATCTTTCAGGCGATGGAACTTCCCTATCTGGATTACTATATGAAGGCGGTTTGCCGAGGTGTGGAGAAAATATGTGATACACCGCTGAAAAGTGAGCGCGAAGTAATCGACAGCAGCTTTACAGCAAAAAGCGAACTGTCTGATGCAGAGCTGGAAATCAATGATAATGTATCGAAATCCGCCCTGCCTGCTGCCGTACCGCTCAGTTATTTAAAAAGAGCACGCGGCATTGTCAGCCGAAATTCCACGCACAGTAAGTATTATCGCAAGTATCAGGAAATGACAGGACAGTATAGACCATGATCACCCACTACCAAATCACCCTATTGCCGGAGCACGAAACGCGTATTTTTCCGGAATGGGGCTACCACCTGTATTCTTCGCTGCTGTCACTGACACCGCACGGCTTTGGCGAGCGTATGCACAGCAACGGCGTCACGCCGCTCAGCAGCTGTATCACTGTGCAGGACAAGCAGGTGATCTGGCATGTAAATCTCCTCGGCGCGGACAGCGAAGCCGTGCTGGCCCCGATCATTGAGCAGCAGGACCGCTACTGGCTGCGTCGAGAAAACCAATCACTGCATGTCAACACGATGCAGATTGAGCATATTGATTCGGCGGACACACTGCTGCAGCTGCCCGAGCACCGCACAATGAAGCTGCGGTTTCTCACGCCGACCACGTTCAAAAGTGATGGCAGCTATGTCAATCTGCCGTCCGTGCCGCTCATTATGCGAAATCTGCTGAACAAGTGGAACGGCTGTTTTGCGGAGGTCTGTCCGATCGAGGACGAGGACGGCGAAGGCATTCAGGCGATCGCAAACGGACTTCGCATTGCCGAGTACCGGCTGTCGAGCCGTGATTATCTGCTCAAAGGACAGTCCATTCCCGGATTCACCGGAGAGCTGACGCTTAAATGCCGTCTGGATGGGTTTCATCTTACGATGGCGAATCTGCTGCTGCACTTTGCACCATATGCGGGCGTCGGCATTAAAACGGCGCTCGGTATGGGCGGCGTAACATGTAAATAACAATAGCGGATAAAGTAAAAACCGATATGTCCAATTGGACATATCGGTTTTCTTTTTGTCCCCATAGGGGTATGAAATGTTTCGTTTTGCAATGGGTTCTGGCACAGAGGTTGCTAAGGAGTTGCTGTCCCCATAGGGGTATGAAATGTTTCACCGTTCACGAAAAAACAAGTGGATTATTTCTATGTTGCTGTCCCCATAGGGGTATGAAATGTTTCCATTCGACACCGGCGCGGACATGGACGGTTTTAACGTTGCTGTCCCCATAGGGGTATGAAATGTTTCGTGCTACCTATCAGTATGGTGATTACACTTACGCGGGGTTGCTGTCCCCATAGGGGTATGAAATGTTTCGCGAAATGTACGAGACAATGCCTCTCGCAATCGTGTTGCTGTCCCCATAGGGGTGTGAAATGTTTTCTCGCTGCGCAGGTGGACTACATCAGCATGATGACGTTGCTGTCCCCATAGAGGTATGAAATGTTTCGGCAAAACAGCATAAAAATAACGAAGTAATTCAGTTATTCAGCTGTTTTTTCTGTAACTTGTTATAATAATCACTGCAAAAATTTGATATTACAGCGCTATTACCGATAAAATTAGCCGTTTATTGCGGTGCAAACCTGCCCCAAACCATCTCTTGAATAATATTATATCACGCGGTTCGCACCAACGCAACCAAAGGACCCGAGGGCCATTCCTATTGCATACGCCGGAACAGCCCTCGGTTCTTCGTTCAACTAATCCTATTGGGTTATCGCCTGTTTGTCTTACGACTGCGCGTCCAGATACTCCACCTCGACAAAAAAGCTCTTGATCTCGCCGCTGGTGTCGGTGCTGAACCCGCTCTTTACCTTGCGAAAATCCTTACCGGCTACCATGCCGTCCACGACATTTCCTTCGTAGAAAGCGTTGTTCGCACCCCAGGAAATGAAGTCCTTCTCGGAGGAAACCGGCGTAAAGCCCGGGTCGTATGTGCTCGGCACGTCAACCGTGATGCGGGTCTCGCGGTTGCGGATACCCTGTTCAAACACCTCTGCCCACGCTTTGATTCGGTTCTGCTCCCAGCGGTGATTGAGGATCTCCACGCTGGTCGGCATCTCGAACAGCATGTAGTCTATGTGGGTATAGTCCTCAAAGCTGTAATCGTCCGCGTTCATGCGGTCGCAGGCGTACTTGATAGCCGCTTCCGAATAGTTCGGGCAGCTGTAGACGTAGTCCGCCGCTTCACCGGACTTGATTGCGCGCTGCAGCTCGAGGATGAGTTTCTCACCCTGTTCGGAGACCGCCTGCGAGTTCTCGTCCTGACGGCGCTGAATCTCCGCCTGAATGTCCTTGCGGAACACCGAGAAATACCACCGGTTGTCCTCGGTCTTCTGCGTTTTAGCCGTACCGCAGATGACGAAATCCTCACGGGTATTCAGTTGGGTCAGCTTTTCCCACGCCTTCTGCATCGGTCCGTACTCATACTTGTCAGCAGGAATATAGATCTTGCAGGAAACGTCATCGTTCGTCAGGGTTTCGGCGTTTCGCAGCGACTCGGCATCCTGATACGGCATCGCCGCCAGCTGCTGCTGCATCTGCGCAAGGATTTCATTGACCAGCGCGTTGTACTGCTCCTGTTCCTCCTGCTGCTTCTGCTCCTCGTCATTCAGAACGGTCGTGTTGTCGTACTTCGTGCTGGTGCACTTGCGGGACGCCGTCCACCCGGAATGATCGCGGGACATGAAGCTGTCGCTGCGCAGGAAGTAGTCGTACCGGACATAACCCTTGCGGTCAGGCGTCGGGTCGTCCCAAGTGGTATCCACATGGTACCACTCACCGTCGATCTGCACGATATCCCACGCATGGTTGCTGTTGCGGACGTATTCGACCGGAATCCCCGCTTCTTCGAGCAGCATTTTATACGCATAGGCGTATCCGGCGCAGACCGAGGTATGCTCGAGGATAGCGCCGTACGCGGTGTACGAAATGTGCGGCATATTGCCGGAGTACAGGCGCATATCATACTCGTTGTTCAGCACCAGATAATCATGCAGCGCCTTCGCCTTGTCGTAGTCGCTCATATCGTCGGTGACAGCTTCGCCTACGATGATCTTGACCGCGCTGCGCAGATTCTTGTACTGTTCTCGCTTGATATTAACGTCTGCACCGTTCAGATACTCGTACCCGATCGTCAAGCGAGCAACCTCGTTATTGGTCTTGCGCGTGGTGTCAAAGGAGAAATGCCGATACGGACCATCCGGGTCGAACACATAGGCGTCGTCGATCGCTTGGTTGCACACCTTGTAGAAGGTATTCCAATCGACATGGTACTGCCGCAGGTCCACTTCCGTTGTGTAGCTGACGATTGCTTGATAGATGGCGTTGTACGCACCTTCCGCATCGGTGACGCACGGTGTCTCATGCGGCTCCCGCGTGTCCTCCGTCTTGTCTGATTCGACGATCTCCGGCTTGGTCTCTTCCTTCTTCTCGTCGAGCTTCGTCAGGTCGCTGACCGGCTTTTCCGTCACTTGAGGTGTCGGTTCCGGCGCAGGTTCCGGTTTTGTCGTCTGCGTGGAACCGTTTTTACTGCGGTACAGGAAGGTCGCTATCTCGGCACGGGTACACCCCTTATCCGGCGAGAAAGCGGACGCAGACGTACCTGTTGTTATGCCGCTGGCTGCAGCCCAGGAAACAGCGTTCGCGTAATACGCGCTGCTGCTCACATCCGCAAATCTGGCCATACTTTGCGGATTCGGACTGCCGACGGCTCTATGCAGGAACGTGGCGACCTGAGCGCGTGTTACCTGTTTGTACGGCGAAAATTCAGTTGCCGAGGTGCCGGATGTGACGCCGTTCTGCACGGCCCACAGCACCGCCTGATAGAAATAATCCTCCGGCGCTACATCTGTGAACGGATTGTTCCCGCTGACCGCAGGCGAGCCGTTTGCCCGCCACAGGAACGTGACCGTCTGTGCACGCGAGCACAGCTTGTCCGGCGAAAAGTGTTCCTTGTCCGAGCCCGATGTAATGCCTTCGGAGGCCGCCCAATCCACCGCCGTTTTGTAATAAGCATTCGGTGAAACATCCGAGAACGCTTGCGCACTGACGGCGGACAGTGATGCGATGCACAAAGCCGCCGCGATACAGCTCCGTACTTTGAAAAAACGTTTTGCCATGAAAAATTCCTCCTTCTATGGCACTCTGGTGTGGATAATCTTCTGTCTCTATGAAAGGAGTAAAGAAATGCCGCCATCCCTTGACGGCATTTGCAGTATACCGCAAAAGTACCGTTCTGTTCTTTCAAAAACGATAGAAAACACGGGTACAAAAGCTGATTTCTCGGCTGCGGTTCCCTTGCGCATCAAGGCAAATGTGCTATAATTAAAATTGGTTTTTTGTAACATTTCAGGCAGGTGCGATTTCTATGGAAATTGAAAATTATCCTGCTGCATATATGATAAACTGGAAACAACACAAAAAGGGATTGGCAGGGAGAACGATGGCGAAAAAACAACAGCAGAGCATCGAACTGGATTATGAACAGAAACGCATGGCCAACCTGTTCGGCAAAAACCTGACCGAAGCCGATGGTGTGCGCCGGTTTCTGGCCGAAGGCTGCCGAGCGGCGAATAAAGACGACGGTGTATCCGATGCGGAGTTCTGGAGAGGACTTTTTCTGGAAAGTAAAGTAAAAGGTAAATATGGCAAGAATCTTTTAGGGAAAAACAAGTATGACGGCGATCCGAACAAAGTACCGTCCGACCCATATTCCTCTATTGATTACCAGTGTACATTAAAATATCTGGCTCACGGTCATGAACGTGTATTCGATAAGAAAAAACCGGACGAGCACCCGATAGACAGCGAAAATTTCTTTCGCTACTTCAATTTGATGGATAACACAGAGAGTTATACCTCAAACTTGAAAACAGCGATTCACCTGCGAAACAAGTACTCGCACGACACGATCGAGGGCATTCAAAACATCACAGCAGACAGCTTAAAGCAGGATATTCAGCTGCTGCAGCGCATTACGGTACCGCTGTGCAAAAAAGAGGATTTTCCGTTTGCGGACGAAATTCGCGCGTACTGGAAACGCATCGAAGAAGAGTACCACCGGAAATTCAGTGCGCCGCCGATCGACCTTGACGACGCTGCCTGTGTGGTATTCCGTACGGACGAACTGACGTTGGAGCAGATCGCCGCTGTCAAGGACGTGATCCGAAACTACAACATCAACGAAAAGGACGGAAAAATTTACGAATATCCGGACCGCACAAAGCTGGAAGAACTGTTGTCCTATTCGATGCTCCGTCCGCGCGGCAGCGAGGAAGAACGCAGGCAGCTTGCCGAGCAGACCGAAAAACGATCGAAAAAGCGCCGTGAGACCACGGAAAAACTCGAGAAGCTCGATGAGACCGGCGATACCTCGGAGTTCGCCGAGAACAAACCGGATGAACTGCGTCTGCCGGAGGAGGTCAGCGCGGCTCTCCGTCCCGAGCGCCGTATGTTCAAGCTGGAACAGCAGCTACAGGCCGTCCTGCAGAATTTTGTGCTCACAGCAGATGAAACGCTGTTCGAGTCCGCAGTCGGCCGCCGTTATATCTCCGCAACGCTGCTGCCGCTGCTCGCAAAGGAGAAAAAGCAGCTCTGGCTGGATTCGTCCGTTATCGGCACGATGTTCTCCAAATTCCGCAGCAGCCGTCCGTCCGACACCGAAGCATTCGACGAGGAACGGCGCCGCGCGCTGGAAAAGCTGCATAAGAGCGAAAAGAACGCGATCAAGGCTCTGCGAGCACTCAACGAACACGGTCTCATCCGTGTGGTGTACAGCCCGACCACCAGCCGCAGCAGCAGTGACAATCTGCGTGCCGCCGCTCTCCAGAACCCGACTACGCGCTTCTGGCTTCTGACCATGGACAAGTCCATGTCAGAAGCCGCTGCCGCGCTGCCCTGCCGCAACCTCGTCACGTCCAAGCCGATGGACGAAGCCGAACTGCTGTTATTCGGTGCAACCTGTCCGATACTCTCCGAGATGAGAGACCCAAAATCCACACCGGCTCCCGCACCTGCACCGGTTCCCACAGAGCCGAAGGCGCCGCACAGCACAACCGGCACCGTGCTCAACGCCGCATGGCCGGACGGACACTATTCCGAAATTCGCTTACTGTCCAAGATCGGTGAAGGCGGTGAAGGCCAAATCTTCAATACCAATTCGCCGGAACATCTGGCGGCCAAAATCTACACCGGAAAGCGAATGAACACTGAGCGTAAGAACAAGCTGGACTACATGGTGCAGCATGATCCGCATATTCACGGTCTTTGCTGGCCGTGCGCGATGCTGTACACGAAGGATGAAATCCCGGTCGGTTTTCTCATGCCGAGTGCCGCCGGTGTCGAACTGGCGCTGACCGTGTTCCATCCCGGCCGTGGGCAGCGCCGCATCATCGAGCGCGGCTGGACGCGCAAAAGTCTGGCACAGATTGCTGCCAATATTGCGTCCATCTTTGCGCAGATGCACAGCCACGATATTTTAATGGGCGATATCAATCCGCGCAACTTTATGGTCGCGCAGGACTGCAGTGTCAGCTTTGTAGACTGCGACAGCTACCAGGTCGGCGCTTTCGGCTGTCCAGTCGGCACGGTGCGCTACACGCCGCCGGAACGCCATCGAGAGATGAAACGCCTCGGCAGAGTGGACTTTGGCTTTACCCGCACCATTCAGGATGAGCAGTATTCCCTCGCGGTACTGCTGTTCGAGATCCTCACGCTTGGCCGTGCTCCCTACGAGAGCCGCAACAACAACAATCAGGATGTAGTCGATGCTATTATTGCCGGTACATTTCCGTATCCCTACCGTTCGGACGATGAGGACCAGCCTGCCAACAGCAAACTCAACCCGCCTGTCGGCTTTTCGCGCTACATCTGGAGCCACACCACACGCCGTGTCAAAACGCCGTTCTACAACACGTTCACCAACAAAAAACGTTCAACCGCTGCCGAGTGGGCCGAGACCATGACCGAGTATGTCCGCCAGATCGAGCTTGGGCACAGCACGGACGAACTGATTCCGAACTCGTACAAGGATATTTCCGATGTGTCCGAGGACGGCACCGAAATGGTCGATCTGGTCTGCGAGGACTGCGGAAAACCATTCAATCTGGGCAAGGATGTATATGAACGCCGTCAGGCGAACCGTGAGCCCATGCTCTGTCTGTTCTGCTGGGATATTCAGCAGAATCTGAACCACCAGACTTACCGCGTTACCTGCTCGGAATGCGGCAAGGAATTTGCCACAACCGCCGGTAAAGTCCTGAGCCTTCAACGCAAGAACAAAGACATTCTGTGCCCGGACTGCCTGAGCGCCAAACACTGTGACGACTGCGGCGCTTTCATCTACAACCGCAGCGTGGCTCAGATCCGCGAGATGCGGATGAAAGGAAAATCCGTCTGGTGCTCCAGCTGCCTTGCCAAGCATTTGGGAACCCGATAACCTCCGTGCACGAAAGGAGAAACCACTATGGCTTCCAGTAAAAAACCCAAATATCCGGTAGAGACACCGGAGGAAAGCAAGATCAGCCTTACAGAACTGGCCAACAATCCGGAATCGCGCACACCGATCATCGTATGCGTGGACTGCTCGTATTCCATGCTGCAGAACGGTCGTCTGCACAAGATGATGGAGGGTCTCGAACGCTTTCGCCGGGAACTGGAGAACGATCCGATCGCGGCGGATTCGGTTGAACTGTGCATTGTCAGCTACGGCGGAACCTCGGCCCGTGTAGAATGCGATTTTGAGTCGCCTGATCGGCTCAAAATTCCGGAACTGCACGCCGACGGTGAAACGCCGCTTGCCGACGCCGTGTTCACCGCACATACCATTCTGCAGCGGCGTCTCGAGCGGTACAACAAGGTCGGTGTCAGCCATTACCGTCCATGGCTCGTCCTGATCGGAGACGGCGACGAAAGCCAGTCCATGCGTGATCTGGACAAGGCCGCCAGGCTGCTCAAGACCGAAAGTGACGAAAAGCACCTCAGCGTGCTGTGCGTGTCGGTCGGCGATGCGGATAAGGCGGAGTATACGTCGCTCGGCAAACTGTCGCCGGACGGTCAGGTGCAGTATCTGAACGACCTGCGCTTTATGGACTTTTTCGGCTGGCTGAGCCGCAGTATCCAAAAGACCAGCCGATCGCTCAGCGGCGAGGAAGTCAAGTACGATCCTACCGCTGAATGGGGTGAAGTAAAGACCGTTTACAAGAGGTGAACCGTATGGAATTCAAGATCAGTTTAGCAAGGGTGACCGGCTCGGACCATAGTCTGCATAACATCCCCTGTCAGGACAAAACAGCGGTATTCGCCGGTGATGATTACACCACGGCTGCACTTGCAGACGGCGCCGGAAGCCGTCCGTACAGCCACATCGGTGCAGAGCTGGCAACCGTTGCGGTTGCAAGCAAGCTGAACGTACGCTTTGAAGATTTTTGGGAATACGAACCGCACATGGTCGCAACCGGTGCATGGGTCGAAGCCACCAATGCCATGCTGAACAAACCCTATTCGCTTTACGATCAGGCGTGCACGCTGCTGTTTGTTGCCATCGCTGAGGACGGCCGCTATATCTCCGGTCACATCGGAGACGGTGTGCAGATTCTTGTAGAGCCGAATGGCGAAATGCGCACATTCAGTCCGCCGGAAAACGGCGAATACGAAAACGAAACCTGGTTCATCACCGGCGACGATGCGGTCGAGCATCTGCGAATTCAGAAGGGCACGCTCCAAGCCGGCAGCACCCTGCTCATGATGAGCGACGGCACGGCGAAAAGCCTGTATCAGACTTCGACCGGCGAGCCTGCTCCGGCCTGCCGGACCATTGCACGCTGGCTGAAAGAGAAGGAAGAGGACGAGGTCAGCTTTCTGCTGGAAAAGAACATGAACGAAGTGTTCTGGTCCCGCACCTCGGATGATATGAGCCTGATCGTCATTCGGGTGCAGGAAAAGCAGGAGGGCCACACGGATCCCAATCTGCTCAAACTCTGAGAGAAACGAAAAAAGGATGGGTTATGGGTAAAAACATCACAGGACGGCGGCAGTACGAGAGCATTCGCAGCCTGCTCAGTCATATCTACTTATACGGCTTTTTCTCCCGCGAGGATTTTGAAGCGGCGAATATCATCAAGGTCAAATCCTACGATCAGGAATTGCGGCTGATCTACGATATCTTTCCGAAGGATGAGCAGAATGCACTTGTCCGCGGCGGACACAAGTACCCGCGGATGGAACGGCTGTATACCGAGAGCGGAAAATACGGTCTGTCCGGCAGCTACTCGCTGTACACGATGGACGAGCAAAAGGAACTGCCGCTGACGCTCTCCATGCTGAATGGTCTGGCGCAGAAGCCAGCTACCGCACCTGAACTGTGCAGCCGACTCGAAAAAGAGGGTAAAAGCGATGCCGACGGCACTTCGCTGTATAACTGGGTGCTGCGCCACCTGAAAGACCTGGCGAGCGCCGGTTATCTGTGTAAAAACGGCAGCCGGTTTGCCGTCTCGCCGGACATTCTCGGCATTCTGTCCGAAGATGAGCTGATGCAGTTCGAGCATTTCGTCACCTTTGCTTCGGGTGTCGGCTATCCTCGCGCAACCGGATATTTTATCTGCGAACAGGTGGCACACGAGCGCTATCGCCGTGGCGATACGCATGAGCATCCGTCTCCTTTCCTGCTGCGCCATAACACAAACGCCAATATCCTGGACGAGGATCTGGTCTATCAGCTGCTGGATATCATCGCGCAGCACGCCGAAGCGGAAGTCAAATGGGACAAGCTGAAAACCGAAAAGGCCGTGCAGGGACGTGTCAAGCCGGCGGCAGAAACCGTAACGCTGCTGCCGGTGGCCGTTCGCATCGACACCCGGCTGGGCCGCTGGTATTTGCTCGGTATGCGCGGTGAAATGCCGACGATGGTGCGGCTCGGCAGCATCCATGCGGTGAAAAAGGGTAAACCGGTATCCGAGGAGGTCTGGGAACACGCGGTGCAGACGGTTGCCGACACCTTCACGCACACCGGCTGCTCGGGCCGCATCACCTACGGAGATACAACCGAGGTTCGTGCCGAACTGCATTTCGACAGCGCGCCCGGTATGCGCACCCAGTTCGAACGCGAGATACGGCAGGGACAGATCATCGAACAGGACGGGCAGGAATACTACTGCGCTTATGTCAACGATCCGGGTGAACTGGTGCCGTTTTTGCGCTCCTTTGCGCCGTGGCTGCGCATTCTGCCCGGAGAACACGATCTGGACAGCCGGATCTCGTCCCATCTGACACAAATGCTCGAAAATCTGGAGAGAAATATGCCGTGAATTTGTTTCATAAATACTATAATCGCGCCTTTCTTCTCGCGCTGGAGCTGCTCGCGCGGCTGCAAGGCGGTCAAACGATTTCCGTCCGCGAAGCCTTTGAACTGGCGAGAAAAAAAGGGCTTACCGAAGCAGATTCGGTCATAAAACCGCTGCTCGATTACGAAATTGTCCAACGCGCGGACAATCGCTATTATCTGAACCTTAACTACCGAAAACTGCGCCTGCCGATGCAGCAGACTGAAAAGCAGTGGCTCTCGTACATGCTGGCCATGCCGGAGGCGCGGCTGCTGCTCGAGGAAAACCTGTACGACCGCCTGTCGGAGTTCTGCGGCGGCAGCGATTCGTTTGACGCAATACAGCGTTATGCACCGCATGCAGCGCCATGCGGCCTGCAGGAGCAGGAGAAAATTCGGACGCTGCTCCGCGCGATACGTGGTCGGCAGAACATCCGCTACCGATTCCGCACCCGGGATGACAAAACGCCGCAGACCGCCTCCGCTCTGCCATGGAAGCTGGAATACAGCGCGTTTGACCGCCGTTGGTGGCTGATCCTCTATTCTGAGGAGCAGGGCCGCACGATCAAAGCCAAGTTAGAGAACATCCTCGAACCGGAACCGATGCAGACGAGCGATGTGCCGGAAGAGAAGATCGAACAGGCGATGGAACGCCTGCTCATACCCGAACCGGTGCGGCTGGCCGTCAAACCGGAAAAGGGAGCCGTCGAACGCTGTTTTCTCGTGTTCGAGAACCAGCAGTTCGAGGAAACGCGGCAGACCTCGCACGATATGGTGCAGCTGTCCTTCCGGTGGTACCGGTTTGACGCGCATGAGATCGTTCGGCGGCTGCTGTATCTCGGCCCAATGGTGCAGCTGCAAGGACCAAAGGTGCTGCAGGAGGAGCTTGCGGCGGTACTCCGAAAAGCACTGTCTGAAAATACAGAAACAAGGGGGAACATCCAATGAACAGAGAAGATCGTTTTTATGATCTGATGGAAGAAAACACCGATGACGCCGGCATTCAATATGAGATCGGCCTGTGTTATCTGAACGGCGACGGCACGGAGAAGGACACCGCCGAAGCCGAAAAGTGGCTGACACGAGCCGCAAATCAGGGACACGAGCAGGCGAAAGCGCTGCTCGAAAGCGGCAATCATGGCACGCCGGAGGAACCTGCGGAGACCGACATCCTCGAACTGTGTATGAAAGCCGAGGATGGAGACAAGGACGCGCAGTACGCGGCAGCGCGGTACTTCATGGCGCACGGTATGGCGCAGACCGAAGCAGACCGCTATCTGAAAGCTGCGGCTGACCAGGGCAACGGGCAGGCGTGCGACGAACTCGGCGAAAGCCTGCTGCAGCAGTCGATGAACTGTGCAAACCAGAATGATCGGTTCGAGAAGGAAAAACAGGCAGTCCGCTATTTCAAAAATGCGCTTGACTGCGGTATTCCGCATGCGGCAGAACGGCTGGCCGACTGCTATCTGAACGCACGCGGTACGCTGCAGAACGACCCGGAACAGGCCGAGGCGTATTTTGTCAAGGCCGCCGAGCTGTACGCACAGCAGGGAAAGCCGATGGCGCTGGTCGAGCTGGCCGAGCGTTACGCGGTCGGCAACGGCGTGCCGGAAAGCTACGGTAAGGCACTCAGCTACGTCAAGCGCGCGCAAAACGCCGGTGTGTCCGATGCGATGGAGCAGTTCAGCAGCGATGTAGAGAACTATCGCGCAGCGAAGCAGCGTGACGCCGAGGAGAAGGAGCGGCAGAGGCAGGAAGCCGAAGCCGTCAAGCAGCGCGAGGCCGAGGAAAAAGAACAGCAACGTCAGGCGGCCAAAGCCCAAAATCAAAAGCGTTATGATGAGATTCAGCAGGAATTGCAGGAATGGGAAAACAAACTGCAAGAGCTGCGAGTAACACGCGCGCAATCGCAAAAGTTTGAACGCGAAAATGTGCATAAATGGCTAACCATGCCGCATGATATCAGCACACCGCCGGGAAAGGCTCAGAGAACCCTTTTGGTCATCGGTGCAGTAGTTTCAGCAATAAGTATGCTGGGGCTTGTGCTGCTATCCTTCCAGTCTGGCAACGGCACCAACGCGGTTATAATCAGCCTGTGCGAGATTCTCAGCGGTATATTTATGTTTAAGTTTTGGCGTGAAGGAAGCATCCGCCGCTATATTTCGGAATTTATCTTCCTGTTTATGACGCTGATGTTCTGGGGCGTATTGCTTCCGCAGGATCCGGACGCAGATAATGTAGGTATGATGATGCTTGCATGGGCATTTGTTATTCTTCTGGCCATGCTGTGGAACATCTTCCAGACGGTGCAGAAGATCCGGAATCTCAAAAATCATTCGGCGAATGTTGACCGTAACAACCAGCTAAAACAACTGCTGAACACGCAGATCAAGGAAGCACAAGAAAGGATTTCCGCGCTGCAGCAGGAGATGCAGACCATATTGAACGACCTGTAATAACAGAAAAACAGCCTGACCATAAGGTCAGGCTGTTTATTTTACGAAAAGATATGTAATACCTGGCTTCCTGCATACCAAATTAACGCTACAACAATAAACAGCAGTATACAGCCGCAGGAAGATTCGTCTTTATCTTTTGAACCTATCAGGGAGAAAATACCACCAAAGATAAACATCAGCACTTTGCAGATGCCGCCAGCGATCTGACCCAAAATCTCCAACACGCGGTCCAGATAACGATAGAACGTATCTCTTATTTGCTGCTTTTGGCGTTCGCTATGTAATTTCTTTGCAGCAGCGTCAATTTCCTCCTGCCGCTGTTTGGTCTCCTCCTCCCGGCGCTTCCTCTGCTCGGCTTCGGCAGCTGCCTGCTGTTTCTGTTCCTCCGCCGCGATAGCCTCCTGGTGCCGCCGCTGCTCGGCGGCCAGCTGCGCCTGCTGTCGCTGCCATTCGGCGTGCGTTTCTGCCTGCCGCCGCTCCTGTTCTGCGCGTTCCTTCTTCTTCTGCTCGTACTGTGCGAGCCTTTCGTCAAATTGCGCACGCGCGTCCGTCATACCGGCTTGCTCGGCCTTTCGCACCCAGCTGAACGCCTTACCCAGACTTTTGTCAATATCTTCTCCTTCGGCATACCGGAGTGCTAACTGAAGCATCTGTTCCGCCGCCTGCTCTGGCGTGGAAAACCGAACCGCGCGTTCAAAATTCTTTTCCGCCTGTTCGCGGTCGTGCGCTACGCCGAGTCCGTACAGGTAGCACTGCGCCAACATCTCCGCTGCCGGTGCACAGCTGCAGTCCACCGCGTTTTTAAGCAGCGTTACGGCTTCCTGATAAGTCGGCTGTTCCTCGTGTACAGCACATCCATAATCGAGCGTATCCGGCAGCATGGTTCTGGCCAGCTGGTAGCACGCCATCGCATGACCCTGCTCGGCCGCCATACGCAGGTAACGCTGTGCTTCGGAGCGATTATTCTCCAGAAACTGCATTGCCGCTGCATACTGCGCATCCGCATCTCCCTTTTCGGCGCGCAGACACAGTTCCGGCAGGCTAACATTCTCGGTATTCGGAGATTGATCGGCAATACTGTCCTTCCCCAGCATCTCCGCTGCCGCTGCATGCCCCAGTTCGGAAGCACGGCGGAAATACGTTTCTGCTTTCTGGGTATCCTTATCGGTTCCGTCGCCGTTTAAATAGCACAGACCGATCTGATACTGCGCTTCCGCATCGTTTTCATCGGCCTCTAACAGGTCGTAAAAGCGTTCTTCTCTGTTTTCGTCCATGTCGTTCCCCCGTGATGTACTGTATTGTACGGTATTGTCCTTAGTATACCATATTTTCCGAAAAAATGGAACACAGCCATAGACCCAGCTGTCAGCGGTCCATGGCTGTGTTTTCTATTGTTTTTGAAATCTCCGATGGATATCCCGATGCTATACTATGTACATCAGCTGAAAACAAAACAACTTTTAAGGAGCGATTATTATGTATTTCATTGATCTTTTCAAACGAATCCTGCGGAAATCCAACATTTCTCTGATCATTTACCTCATCCTGAACGTCCTCATCATCAGCGGCTGCTCCGCGCTCGTGTTCTACTCCAGCAATGTTCCTGTGCCGGTTGGACTGCTCATCGGCGCCGTCCTTTATGCGCTGTCCCTTGCGGTTGCGCTTTCGCCGTTCGGCGAGTGGCTGCTGCGTCTGCAGACCGGCTGCAAAAAAATCTGCCGAACCGATTACCTCAACTACATCATGCCGCTGTTTCGTGAAGTACACGAGCGTGCACGCGAGCTTGACCCGTCCGTTCCCGCAGACGTGCAGCTGTTCATGAACGACGACAAGTCCGCCAACGCCTTTGCCACCGGCCGCAAAACCATCTGCATCACCGAAGGACTGCTGCACATGCCGCCGGAGCAGATCAAGGCTGCACTCGCTCACGAGTTCGGCCACATCGCCCACAAGGACACCGACCTCATCCTGTTCGTCACCATCGGCAACATGATCATCACCACCGTTCTCCTGCTCCTTCGTTTGTTCATCAACTTCATTCACTGGGGTGCCGATCTGGCGGCGCTGCTGGTCGGCGGACGAGACGGCGTATTCGCACTCGTGATGAACTCGATCTGCCACGCGATGATGATCCTGTTCGTCGGCTTCTGCAGCTGGGTGTGGAGCGGCGTCGGCACCACCCTCGTCATGCACTCGAGCCGTTCCGCCGAGTACGAAGCGGACGAGTTCGCGTTCCATCTTGGCTTCGGTGACGCACTCTGCGCACTGCTTGACCGCATCGGTGACGAACGCGAGACCGGCCTGTTCGCAAGACTCGCCAGCAGCCATCCGGATAAGAACAGCCGCATTGCTCACCTGCAGCAGTTGGGCGCATATACCACGGTGCCGTTCGGCAACTGAGCGGACACTGATTTGAAAGGAGAATTATCATGTTGTATACCGTAGAAAAGAAATTTGCCGAGCACCTCGAAGAGACCGTTAAGAAGTATCTCATCTTCATCGACACCTGCAGTTTAATGAATGAAAACGCCGATCAGTTCTGGGGCAACATCATTCCCCTTCTCCTGCGCGAGAACAAGCAGATCATCGTGCCGCTGCAGGTCTGCCGCGAGGTGGAAAAGCACGCGAAAGCGCCCGAACACGTCGATCCGCGCCGCAGTCAGCTGGCCTGCAAAGCGCTCAGCACCATTGACCGCCTGCAGAAAGCCAACCTCATCACCATCTACGGCGATGACAACGACCGCCTGTTCGCGGACAACGTGTTCCAGACCGTCTTTACCCGGTTCCGTCTGCGCTACGATCTGCTGCTCATCACGCAGGATCACAATCTTGCAGCCGATATTATGAACATCCGCAGCAGCAAGGCGGTAAACGGCGTGCGCAGCATCCGCGTTGAGCGCATCACCGAGAACGGCTGTCTCGGCATCTTCGGCAGACCCAAACGCCGTGAAACACCGGTAAGCAAGTCGGAGACTGCCGCCGTTCGCCGTCCGGCTGCCGTGCCGCCGGATGACTGCTTCCGGCTGGCCGACAAGGTGAAATCCTACGCCTGCAACTGGATGGTTTCGTCCGTTCCATCCGAAGGCGCGACTGTAACCGCGCTGTACGACAGCAACCGTAAGAACATTCAGCTGTGCCGCAAGATCACCGCTGGCGGTGAAGGCACGATCTACCAGACCAACATTCCCGGCATGGTCGCCAAGATCTACAAAAAGGAAAAGCTGAACCGCACCCGGCACGAAAAGCTGTGCCTGCTGGCGCGCAAGAACCTCAGCTGCGACGGCGTTTGCTTTCCGCTGGCGCTGCTGTACGACAAAGAATACAACTTTGTCGGCTATCTGATGCGGCAGGCGCACGGACGCGAACTGCAAAAGTGCGTATTTCAGCCGCAGCTGCTCAAAAAATATTTCCCAAGCTGGACCAAGCAGGACACGGTGACGCTGTGCATCACCATCCTGAAAAAACTGAAGTACCTGCACGACCGCAACGTTATCCTCGGCGATATCAACCCGAACAATATTTTGGTTGTCTCCCCGACCGAGGTGTACTTTGTTGATACCGACAGCTACCAGATCGAAGGCTTTCCGTGTCCAGTCGGCACCATCAACTTCACCGCACCGGAGATCCAGCGCAAGGACTTCTCGACCTTCCTGCGCACCATCGGCAACGAGCGTTTCGCTGTTGCAACGCTGCTGTTCATGATCATGCTGCCCGGCAAGCCGCCGTACTCCCTGCAGGGCGGCGAAAACCAGGTTGAGAACATCTTAAACGGTGATTTCGCCTATGCCTCCGGCGAACGCTGCTCCGGCAAGGCTCCCGAAGGGATGTGGCGCTTCTGCTGGAGCCACCTGCCGCGCTACCTCAAGAACGACTTCTATGAGACCTTCCGCAAGGGCGGTCTGCACAGCACCGAGCAGACCCGTTTCAGCACGGATGTGTGGCTGCGCAAGTTCGAGTATTACCTCGACCTGCTGCAGAGCGGCAAGCTGTGCGAGCACGACAGCATGTCGATGGAGCTGTTCCCGACCCGGCTGAAAAAGAACCCGCACGTTGCGTACATCAAGTGCCGCATCTGCGGCAATGAAGTGCCGGCTGACAAGGCGATGGAGGGCATCTGCGGTGACTGTCTGAACAAGGGCGAGACCTATCACTGTGCCGAGTGCGGGCAGGAGATGGTGTACAAAAACTACCACAAGTACATCAAAAAGGCGCCGAGACGGACCGTGTGCCCGGACTGCTACCACAAGAAGAACGCCGTCTACACGACACTGCTCTGCGCGGACTGCGGAAAGCCGTTCTCCATCACCTACGGCGAAAAGGAATCCTACGACAAGAAGGATTTTCATCTGCCGCGCCGCTGCAAGGTCTGCCGGACACGCCGAAGCGGCTCTATTTTCAGCGATATTCCCTATCAGATGCCGCGTGAAGAGAAACCGCAGACCGATGAGCCGATCAAATCCGACCGCTCCTCCTTCCTCTCCGTACTGGAGAAGTGGTTCCGTATGTAACCTGTTCCCTGAAACCAATTCAATTCGCTAAAGGAGTGTTTTCTATGTATACTACCGAAAAATATCTGTTTGATTGCAAAAACCTGGTCAGCAACCCGTCTGCCCGCGTTCCGGTGTGCCTGTGTCTGGATGTCAGCGGCTCGATGGACGGCCTGCCCATTCAGGAACTGAACGAAGGTGTTCACCAGTTCTATCAGGCCATCAAGGAGGACGAGACCGCGCTGTACGCCGCTGATATCTGCGTTATCACCTTCGGCGGCACGGAGCCGGTCTGCCTGCGGGATTTCTCCGGCCTCGACCAGCAGCCGGAGGTACCGATGCTCTCAGCCGGCGGCATGACGCCCATGGGCGAGGCTATCAACCTGGGGCTTGACCTGCTCGAACGCCGCAAGGAGCAGTTCCGTAGTGTCGGCGTGGACTACTTTCAGCCGTGGTTCGTGCTGATGAGCGACGGTGCACCGAACGGTGCTGCCGACCAGCTGGCACGCGCCAAACAGCGTATGGACAGCCTTGCAAGAGACAAAAAGCTATCCGTTTTTCCAATCGGCATCGGCGCCCATGCCGATATGAAGGCGCTGGCCGAATTTTCACCGATGCGTTCGCCGCTCAAGCTGAAAGGACTGAAATTCCGCGAGTTCTTCGAGTGGCTCAGCCAGAGTGTTTCCACCACATCCCAGTCCATCGCCGGTGAGAGCATTTCCCTCGACTTTGAAGGTATCAAGGGCTGGGCCGAGCTGTAACAGAAAGGAGCGATCACATGTGGAGATCGGTATGCTGTGCCGCACAAGGCAGCGGACACCGGAAAAGCGGTGTGCCCTGTCAGGATAAGACCTTCCGGTTGGACAAAAACGGCGTGCATATCATTGTGCTGTCGGACGGCGCCGGTTCGGCTCGGCTGTCGCATTTCGGCGCGGAACGGGTGGTCCGAGCCGCCGCCGAACTGGCCGCGGACCGGTTTGCTCAGTATCAGGAATGTGAGGATGCCGAGGCTGTTCGGCAGGAGATGCTCTCCGTCCTGCGGCATGAGCTGACCGAAGAAGCCGAAAAACATCGCTGCAATATACACGATTTGGCATGCACGCTGCTGTTGGCGGCGGTCAGCGAAAACCGGTTTCTGCTCGCGCATATCGGGGATGGCGTGATCGGGTATCTGGATGGCGATACACTCAAAGTAGCGTCCGTGCCGGACAACGGCGAGTTTGCGAATGAGACCACCTTTGTCACCTCGGACAAGGCCGCCGAGACCATGCGGCTGTTCAAGGGCGAACTGCGGGACAAAGCCGCATTCGTGCTGATGAGCGACGGCACCGAGCACAGCCTGTATCACAAACCGAGCCGCGCGCTCGCGGATATCCTGACCGATGTGATACAGCGCGCGTGTCTCATCCGCGCCGATGTGCTACAGCGGCAGCTTGCCGACACGTTCGCTTCCGTGGTCTGTCCGCGCACACAGGATGATTGCAGTATTGCCATTCTCGCACGTCCGGGAAAGGCGCTGCGCATCGTCGACCAGCTTAGTGTCGAGGAACGCCGACGGTTGTATCATATCCAGCGCGCAAGGGCACATACGGCGCGCAGGATCAGGCGGTATGATGCGATGCTCGTGTTGCTCGAGCAGCCGCATAGCCTGCGGCAGATCGCGGTGAAGATTCATCTGAACCCGCGCTATACCAAGCAGCGGCTTGGGCAGCTCGAGCAGCTTGGGCTTATTGAACAGACGAACGGCTGGTATCAAAAAGCGTGATAGAAAGCAAAAAAGCATGCTATATGCATGCTTTTTTGTTTTTGTTGCTGTCCCCCGCAGGGGCTCGAGTTGTTACTATTTATTGTTATTATAACACGAGGTTCGCACCAACTCAACCGCTGCTGCACATCCTCTGCCGCACGGCAGTGAAACCTTAAAAATGCGATTTATATGCAATAACTCGCTCATAAAATGTGAACAGACTAATAATTCTCGCTTTAATTTTGTGCGGGCAATTGCATTTCTTCCTCTGTCGGGGTATAATACCCTCATGAGAGGTGAAACAAAATGCTCTATCTAAAACGCAAAATCGACGCTTTTCTGTCGGCATGGAAAGCAAATCCGGATAAAAAGCCGCTTATCGTCAAAGGGCCGCGGCAGGTCGGCAAGACCGAATCCATTCAGCGCTTTGCCGATGGCAACTACACGAGCGTTATCACGATCAACTTCGTGGAAGAGCCAAAGTACAAAATGATCACCGCGGACGGCTACAAAGCGGCGGATATCATCAAAAATATCTCGCGTATCGACCCGTCTAAGCGTTTTATCGAGGGTGAGACCCTGATTTTCTTCGATGAACTGCAGGAGTTTCCCGACATTGCGACCGCGCTCAAATTCTTTAAGATCGACGGCCGGTTCGACGTCATTTGCAGCGGTTCCATGCTCGGTCTCAACTACCGTAAAATTGAGAGCAACAGTGTCGGCTACAAGACCGATTACGAGATGTTCTCGCTGGACTTTGAGGAATTTTTGTGGGCCGGCGGCTACGATGATGCCTTTATCGACGATATGCTGACGCATATGCACACGCTGACACCGTTCAACGAACTGGAAATGTCGGTCTGCAGCGAGCTGTTCCTTAACTACTGCATTCTCGGCGGCATGCCTGCCGTTGTCCGCGAATTCATCGAAAAGGGCACGTTTGAAGGCTCACTCGAAACCCAGCGCCAGCTGATCGCGGACTACAAAGAGAACATCCGCAAATGCGCTGACGGCATGGACCAGACCCGCATTTTGAATGTGTTTCAGCACATTCCGGTGCAGCTTGCCAAGGATAATAAGAAATTCCAGATTTCCAAGGTCGCGTCCGGTGCGCGTTTCCGCGATTACCGCGGCTGCATTGAGTGGCTGAACGATGCCGGTATGGTCAACATCTGCTACTGCCTGAATTTCCCGGAACTGCCGCTCAAGGGCAATTACGACGAGACAAAGTACAAGCTGTATTTTGCGGACAGCGGCCAGCTCGTCGCCATGCTCGATGAGGAGGCGCAGGAGGACTTGCGCGCCAACAAAAACCTCGGCGTGTACAAGGGCGCACTGTATGAGAATGTGGTCGGTGAGGCGCTCGTCAAGGCCGGGTATCAGCTGTATTACTACAAGCGCGAGGATTCCACGCTCGAGCAGGATTTCTTCGTCCGCACGGCATCCGCGCTCATTCCGGTCGAGGTCAAGGCCCAGAGAGGCACGGCGAAATCTCTGCGCACGCTCATCACCAGCGATAAGTATGAGGATATTCACTATGGCATCAAATTTACCGCCGGAAATATCGGGTTCAGTGATGATATTTATACGTTCCCGTACTTTTGCGCGTTTCTGCTCAAACGGTATCTGGCGGGTGAGCAGAGCGGAAAGTTGTAACTTTATAACTTTATACTATAACCAGTATAGAAAAAGGAGAAACTGCACCCGCAGTTTCTCCTTTTTTCATTACTTATTTGCTGCCTTATAGCCGATATAGAAACGTCATAATCTGCGCTCTGGTGCAGTGCTGGTTCGGCGTCACAGGGAGAGCGGTCGGGTTGATGGTAAACGCCCCGCTGTCAGATGCCAAATCGCTTACCGCTTCAAATACCGAGAGTGTCAACTGACCGCTATCTCGTCTACAGTTTGAGTCTAAGCAAATAACATAAATCTCCTCGGAACCATACCCTATATTCTATCCGTCTAATCCGAATATAAATCGTTCTAACGTATGAGATGGAAGGTGGATGTGACGCTGTAAATCAATAGTATATAACTTTATAACGTTGTAAAGTTATAACTTTTATTTAGATAATATTTTATAAAATACAAAATTCCGACAAAATACGCCTTATTTTGTCGGAATTTCTTGCATATAAAGTTCTAACGTTACAACTTTACAACGTTACGCGAAAAACTGATCGAGTGCCTGCCGTACCAGCTCAGACATATCGCAGTCGCGGTGGAAGGCTGCCGCCTTGAGCTGCTTATGCTGCTCCGGGCGCAGACGCACGGTCACCTGCACGGTGGAGGCTTTCTTCTTCTCCGCAGTCGGTGCGGCAGCGGTTTCCTGTGCCGGCTGCGGTTCCTCGTCCTTGCGGCCGATCATATTCTTGAACATTTCCTCTGCACTGAGTCTTGCCATTACTGTTCCCTCTCCTTCTCCACAAACTCTTTGACGAAATTCAGACAGTCATTCACAAAATTCCGGCTGGCCTCGGAAACGCGCTCGCCCTTGGTCTGTGCCTTGCTCTCGATGTAGTCAAACACGTTCTCCTGCACAGCCTGCGCTTCCTTGATGATCACGTTGCTGCGAATGGTCGTGCGGTAAACGTCCGCGCCCATGTAGTCCGCGATTTTTTCGGTCAGCTCCTGAATGGTCCTAGTGACACGGGTGCGCTCGGTGCGCGTGAGCAGTACGCCGTCGATCCTGAGCGCCGGATTGGTGTATTTCTTTACCGACTTGTAAGTATCATACAGCTGGGTGATGCCGGACGCCGCAAAGGTCTCCGCCATGGTCGGGATGAGCAGATAGTCGGCAGCGGTCAGGGCGTTCACGGTCAGCAGACCGAGTGACGGCGGACAGTCGATGAGGATGTAATCGTATTCTTCCGCAACGCCGGTCTGCTCGTCGCGCAGCTTCTCGCGGAGCGTCATCTCTTTGCCGACGTTGTGCAGCTCCTGCTCAATGCCCGCAAGGATGGTATTGGCCGGAATGATATCGCAGCTGGATGTGTGCTGGATGGCCTCCCGCGCCGAGGCCGTTCCCTTCATGACCTCGTACATGGTCGCGCTGTCCTGA
>NZ_QUDX01000011.1:0-61165 GCF_003477715.1 Butyricicoccus sp. AF35-5AC | reverse complement strand
CTGATTTCCCGGTTCAGGTTGCCGATATTCGTCTGGATACCTCGCTTTTCCATCTGCCGGACAGCAGTCCCCTCATGGACAGTGGGGACTATATCAAGCCCCTGTCTGGCATAGGAACGCAAGTCCACACGCTCCGGGCGGTCATTGGCGTCCAGATAGCGGTTCTGGATGACCTCCCATTCATGCCGCCAGATTTCACAATACTTCTGGTCGTTCCAGTCCACCGTATCCTCCTTGTGGCTTTTCCACCTGCCGGATGGCAGCTTTATCCGTTCCCCGTTCTCGTCAAGGTCATAAACCTTACGGCTCTTGGGAAGCCATTTTCCATGCTCGTCCATTGCTCTCATAGTCAGCAGGACATGGGCGTGGGGATTGTGTCCCGGCGGATGGGGGTCATGGATGGCAAAATCAGCAATCATGCCTTTGGAAACAAACTGCTGTTCACAAAACTCCCGTACAAGGACAGCGTACTGGTCGGGCGGTATCTCTCTGGGAATGGTAAGCACCCACCGCCTTGCAAGCTGGGAGTTCCATTGCTTTTCCACCGCTTCGGCGGCATTCCATAAAGTATTGCGGTCTGCATATTCCTGTGGAGCATTTGCCGGGAGCAGGATTTCATTGTGGACGATACCACGCTTTTCCGGGTAGTGCTTCACTTGCTGGTCGTATTCACAGAACAGCTTTTCGCCACTCTGGTAAGCAGCGGCGGCAACAGCAGACTGCCGCTGGCTGCGCTGAACAATCGTGATTTCGTTGTGTGGACAAGGCATTTCGTGTCCCTCCTTTCGCTAATTGGTGGATGGGGTGGCGTTTTACCACCTCATTTTGGGCAGAAAAAAAGCAGGAGACCTTTTTCAGATTTCCTGCTCGGTGTGCCACTGTGTGAGCGGCGGGTATTTAGTTGTAAAAGTTCGGGACAAGTTGACCCGATGTAAAGCTAACAAACTGGAATTGCACCAAAACAATCTAAGACAACAACGCTGCCCTACTTGCGATTTTTTCTTGTACTGCGGAAACAGTTTCTTGAATGGAATAAGTGGTCGTATCTATAACATTCGATTCATATATTCCCAGATTGCAAAATTGCTCCCACATGGTTTCTACCAATTCGATATTTGTCTTTCGGTCTAACTTTGAGCGTTCAACAGCTCGCTTCAAGGTTTCTTCCTTACTTGCCCTTAAAATAATATAATGCACCTCATAATGTTCCCGAACAAGACTTTGCCACGGCTTTAAAAACCACGGTCCGATAATACCGTCAACAATTACATCATATCCACCACGAGCATATCGCTTCGCAGCTTCTAAAAACGCTTCAATGACAATCAAATTTTGCTCATTTGATTCTGGCAAATGCGGTGGTATTGCCCCTTTACTCAAATAATGATAAAAGTCATCTGTGTGCATATGCACAGACTTTTCCAAATCTGATTCTTTTGCAACAGCAGATGCCGTTGTAGTTTTTCCTGTCCCCGGCGCACCTGTGATTACAATAATTCTACCTTGATTCATCTATATTTTACCTCCACAAATTACGATTTTCTTAATTCTACAAACTGGAATTTGAGTCTCTGTAAAGCTGGAATTAACCCATACAATTATTTTAATTTAGAGGTTCTTACGCAATTATCCGTATTTTGTAATTTTTCAATACTGGAATGCCAGTGTAAATCAGCATTCTCCATTTTTATTAAAGCGAAAAACGTAAAATTGCGGAAGAACCAATTTAGATATTCACAATTTTACTTGCCACAGTATCTCGAAAAACACTGTCATGTTCTACCAGGAGCATGGTCGGGGCAAACTCCGTTATGAGTTGTTCAATCTGCATACGTGAGTACACATCAATAAAGTTGAGCGGTTCATCCCATACATACAAGTGTGCCTTTTCACAAAGGCTTTTCGCAATTAGGACTTTCTTCTTTTGCCCGCCAGAAAAGTCTTTAATATCCTTTTCAAACTGTACACGCTCAAAGTCCATTTTCCTAAGAATTGCCTTGAACAAACTTTCATCAAGGTTGTTTTCTTCTGCAAACTCGGAAAGGGTTCCACATAAATACGATGTATCCTGTGGCACATAAGAAATTACAAGCCCAGAGCCAAGTGTTACTGTACCCGTATAATCTATGGACTGCCCGACTACCAACTTTAACAGGCTACTTTTGCCACTGCCGTTCTTTCCATCAAGCACAATGCGTTCTCCCTGTCTTATTTCAAACGAAACGGGTTCACAAACTGAAATGCCATCATAATAAACTACTACATTCGATAATGATGCAAGCAAATCTGTATGGTAATTAAGCGGTTGTATCTTGAGGGCTTCTGCGGTTTCCATATTTTTCAGCAATGCTGATTTTTGTTCGATTGTCTGTTGTTGTCTCGCTTCTATAGATTTTGAACGCTTCATCATTTTGGCGGCTTTATGACCGACATAACCTTTATCTGCTGCCCCAATTTTGGAAGCTTCTACACGTTCAGACCATACTGCAGCGCGTTTTGCCGACTGCTGTAATCGTCTGATGTCCTTTTGCAAACGTTCGTTCTGAGCCAGTTCAAATTCTTGCTGTCGCTCAAAATTTGACATCCATGATGAAAAGTTTCCTCTTTGCACTTCGATATTCGCTCGGTTAATCGATAGAATATAGTCAACACAATCGTCAAGAAAGCGACGATCGTGAGAAACTAAGATGAATCCCTTTTTCTTTTTCAGATATGCCGCCACACTTTTTCTCGCTTTGGCATCCAAATGGTTGGTAGGTTCATCAATCAGTAGGAAATGCCCTTCATTAAGAAAAAGAGCGGCAATCAAAACCTTTGTCTGCTCTCCGTTGGAAAGTGTTTCAAAAGGTCGCCAAAGCACATCGACATCAACATCAAGATAAGAAAGTTCTCGCATAAGTTCCCATTCTTCCGCAAGTGGGCAAATCTCCTGCAATATATCCTCTGTAATACGATTCTTATCTGAAACGGGATAAGGAAAATAATCAAACTGTACGGATGATAGGATTTTTCCACTATACTCATATTTCCCAAGCAGAAGATTCAGAAAGGTTGTTTTACCTCGTCCGTTTCTGCCCACAAAACCAAGCTTCCAATCGGTATCAACCTGGAAACTGACATTTTCAAAAACATTATCATAACTTGTCGGATATGAAAACGTAAGGTTTTCAATTTTAATCATTGACATAAATATTATCCTCCTTTGCATGTCATACGATACAAAGTCGGTTCGGTGAATGTTTACTACGTATAGATTTCACCAAAAGGAACCGACACTATACGGAGTGAATCATGTGTAACTATCTGTTCTGCACTATTCATAAAGCACCTCCAAAACAAAATAAGAGCCACAAGAAAGTTTATCCTTGCAGCTCGTCATAGCATAAAATAACACCACTAAGCAAAAGTGGCAACAGCACTATATTGAGTAAGATAGACATATAACTTTCTTGCAATAGACACAATAATGCCAAAGTATAGCACTACCGCATATTTTGATTTTATTTGCAAGAAAAGTTAATCATCTTCCCACCTCTTTCTAAATTTCAAAATATTATACCATAAATCGCAGGCAAATACAAGTGGTTATAAAAATTTAACAAATCGCTTATAATACAATCATATAACTTTACGCATTCCTTACTGACCGTAAAATTCCGATTTATTGCTGACTTTATTATACTTTATTGCCTATCGAAAAGATAGCATATTTTATGAAACTTGTCGGCTGGGAACAGCTTGCAACGCAAGGTGTCCCCAGATGACAAGTCCACAAAAGGGTAGCTGGCGGTAGCCAGCGCAGGGGAAGCGTAGCGTCCCCTGTATGATTTGGAGCAGACCATGACTGCGAAAAATCACAGCCCTCCGGCAAGGAGCCTTCGGAGAACGCAATGCACCAACCTTTGGGTGGTGTATAATTGCGCCCTTAGTAAACTAAGGGGTTTCCGGCTTCTCACGTTCCAGCAGTTTCTTCAATAGTTCCTGCGTGTCCTGCCTGTGAAAAATGAGTGTCAACAACAGCATGACATCATCATCTGTCAGGCGTTCCGGCTCTTGCAGAAAACTTTCCAGCATACCGCCACGAGTACAGAGCCGGTGTGTCCGTTCTTTTCGGGTAAGCTGCTTTAGCTGGTGCTGCAATGCCTTTTCATCATTGATGGCTTTCCGCAGTTTCTTTTCACTCTTTTCCAACTCTCGGTTGAGCTTTTCCAGCTTTGAGGTATCAGGCAAGGGCAGCGTCCTCCTTTCCCGGTATCAGCACATAAATCCTGTTTGGTTCTCCAACGCCCTGACGCACTCGCATGATCAGTCCGGCGGTTTCCAGTTCATTCAGAGAACGCTTGACCGTCATGGGGCTGCGGGACAGGACTGCGGCAATGGCTGTGACAGGGAAGCAGATAAACAGGATTCCGTTCTCGTCCTCCTGTCCGTTGGATAGCATAGCGTCCAACATCCGGCAGTACATGACCTTTGCGGTGCTGCTGACTGGAAATCCTGTCAACGCTCTGGGAAAGGGCATACAGGGCGGCAACGGTGTGCCTATCGTCATAAATTCAAAATTCATTCGGTGTGTTCCTCCTTTTTCTTTGCTCTTTTGGATAAATAACGGGGGCAGTCAACCACAACCGCCCGGAAGCTCTGCTTGCACCCATGCTTGCATTTCCGGCATAATTCGTTGTAAGTGACACGCCCCCGGTCATTGAGGTAAAAAGAAAGCTCATGCTTCCTCTTTTTGCTCATTCTCGGCATATTGCGTTTCCTCCCGTTTTAGTGTATAGTTTCGGGGCGATTTTCGGCAAAATTACGGTCATAGAGCCGTCTAAAATCTCCAGAAGTATCAGCAATAGGGTAGACTATCCCCCTATCAGATTGTCGTGTTTCGGTATCATTTCGGTATCAGTTCGCCAGTTCTCCCCGGTGTCGTTCCTCCCCTGAATCTCACAGCGGCGTATTGCTCCCTTTGGTACGCTCGTTTCGGTCAGGGTTCCTCCATATCCCTGCCAAAAGTCATGGCGCTACATCGCCGGGGAAGCATATCCCACACAGGCTGGTCATTCGATTGGAATAATCCATCGATGAACTACCTGTATCATAGAACATTTTTGTGCCCTGTGCCGTATGTCCACAAAGTAGGAATTAAGGGTAAAAATCA
The DNA here is from genome assembly GCF_003477715.1 of Butyricicoccus sp. AF35-5AC. Classification (NCBI taxonomy): domain Bacteria; kingdom Bacillati; phylum Bacillota; class Clostridia; order Eubacteriales; family Butyricicoccaceae; genus Butyricicoccus; species Butyricicoccus sp. AF35-5AC. The sequence goes on along the minus strand of NZ_QUDX01000011.1, from coordinate 56,013 downwards.
GAAATTTCCACGATTGCGGAAAGTATGATATAATCCAGTTAAGCGGCAGTAATGAAACCGCCGGAAAGGAGCGTGCGCCCATGAAAGGAGCGACAAGCATACAGGAACGCCTTTGGGAACTCCGCAAGGACAAAGGCTTAAATCTGGAAGAATTATCAGAGCTGACGGGCATTTCCAAATCAGCTCTTGGCAGTTATGAAAAAGAGGATTATAAGGAAATCAATCATGGCAACCTTATCACGCTGGCAGACTTCTATGGGGTTTCCGTTGATTATCTGCTGTGCCGGACAGAGAACCGGGAGCAGATCAACACGCCACTAACAGAGCTGCATTTGAATGATGAGATGGTGGCACTTCTGAAAGGCGGTCGGATTAACAACCGTCTGCTCTGTGAGCTTGCCACTCATAAGGACTTTATCAAGTTTCTTGCGGACATTGAGATTTATGTAGATGGGATTGCCACCATGCAGATTCAAAACCTCAACGCCCTTGTCGATACTGTCCGGCATGAAATCATTGAACGGTATCGCCCCGGCGAAGACGACCCGCATTTGAAAGTGCTGCAAGCCGCCCATATCAGCGATGATGAATATTTCAGCCACATGGTTCTTGATGACCTCAATCTCATTATCCGGGATATTCGGGAAGCCCACAAAAAGGACAGCGAGAGTGCGCCCCAGACCACCGTTGCCGATGAATTGAAAGAAAATTTGGAAGCGGTTGAAAATTTCAAGGGCAGTCGGGATGAAAAGCTGGTTGTCCTTTACTGCAAGCAGCTCGGCATCAACTATAAAAATCTGTCAGACGAAGAATTTCGCTGGCTCATTCGGATTCTACAAAAATCAAAGAAAACAGGAACTCCTATCAGTCAAAGGAAAAAACGGTAAAGAAAAACCGCTGTTGCATGGTTGTGTTTGCTTCCATGTAGCAGCGGTTGGTGCTATACTTATTCAGTTAAAATTTCAAAGCGATAAAGTGGAATTTATCTTAGAAATTACAGCAATGTTATTTTGATAAACTTTCAAGAATTGAAATATCATGCTTATCTTTATCTCTTAATTCATAACCTGAATGGAAAACTCTTTGGCCTTTTAAGGATATACAAGGAATTGTTTTTCCTTCAAAAAAAGCACTACCAAAGTAATCTTTTTCAAACTCATACCAGCCACCCTCTAAATCAGCTTGTTTTGAAGTTCCGTCCTCACTTAAAACGAACGGGTGAATGTCTAAGTAACCAAGTTCATCACTATATAACTCTATTCTAACCGGTTTCCAGTCTGTATCAATTTTATAGCCCAGATTCAAAAGCACATTTAACAATTTTTCCGTATGTTGAGCATCAAAATTTATATCTATATCTCTATGAATTCTTGTTTGTTTACCAGCTAAAATATCTACACCCCATCCGCCATCCAACCAGTATGTAATTCCAGTATTTTCGAATAATTCTATTACTTTCATTAAATCTTCTTTTGTTGTTATTTCTTTTCTACCCATACAAAGTCTCCTTTACAACTTCTAATTTGTAATAATCATTCTACCATACCGTTATGAATAAATCATCTCATGTAAAACAATTTCTTCTGCCCGGTTGTGAATGTTATTGCAACGCTGCACCCATTCCATTTGACGGGTACGCTTCAATTCCTCGGTCACGCCCTCGGCAGCTTTCATCTGCTCCATGATGGTGTCTAACCGTTTCTGTGCCTGTTCGTTCAGGTCTGCAAGATATGTCCACAATTCCCCGGTCAGGGTCAATGTGTGTAATCTGGCTGGGCAGACTTCTCTTAAATATTCCCGGTGCATCCGTCCGTACTTTCCGATGGGGCGGTGTTCCTCCGGCAACTTCAAGTCCGGGATGTAGTAATCTCCAACAAGGATATAATCAATTCCGTTTTCTTTTATTCTTGGTTTCAATTCGCTCATGTTCCTTACCTCCTGTGGAAGCAGGCTCGTCTGGTACTAACTCAATCACATCGGTAATCTCACAATTCAGCGTTTCGCAGATACGGGCTAATGTATCCATGCTGATGTGCTTTCCCTCTTTGCTCATGTTGGCAATCATATTTGTTGTCATACCAGCAGCAAGCCTTAAATCCTCTTTCCTCATATCACGCTCTAACAGTGTGTGCCAGAGTGGTTTATAGCTGATGGGCATATTGTTTTCCTGCCTTTCTATCCATACCACCGGGGCGGCTGCCCCGGCAGGAACTTTTCTCTTATTATAGCACCAATCTTGTGAAATCACAATTTATTCTTGTATCCTGCCGCTGATACCGTCTGGATTGGTTTTCCTTTCTTTTTTGTTCCCTTTAATTAGCCATGAACTGCTTCATGCCCTGGCTCTTGGCGCCGGGGTTGTCGTTGCCGTAACCTTCCAGCAGGTTGATAACGCCCCAGATACCGAGACCGGCACCGAGCGCGATAACGAGGGTCTGAAGAACGGTGATTGCCTGTTCAAAAAATGCCATATAGTTTGTTAGCCGGAATCTGATTAAAAAATAGGTTTGTCATGTTTCATAGGCATACAAAAGCCGGAACAATCTGCCGCCCGGTTTCCGGGGGCCTGATTCCGGCTGTCCTCCTTTTTCATTATTTTTTCTCGCGATTGTCCGCTTTGTACGCCAATGGCCCATAGAGGGCAGGTGCGGCGAATAGATAAGATCACTCCCTTCTAAAGCGGAACGAAATTAAGTGCCCTTTGTGTCTACTTCATATACATCGCAGACCTCATTGGGCTTGAGTTTCAGCCTTGCAGACAAGAATGCTTCAATGTCAAAAGCGTTCTTATCATCCGCGTCGGCAGTGTACTTGAAATTGGGGTGCTTGGTGATGTCGTACTTATCCGAAAGGAAAGGACGCACACCGCGCAGCTGGAGGATACACTTGCCTCCATCCATAACAGCAAGCTCATCCTGGCTCATCAGCTCTTTCCCCAATTTTTGATAGTTGAGTGAATGGGAGGTTTCCCTCCCACGGCTCTCTCCGGTATTGTAGGTGTCGATGGTTTCCTTGCCCAGCACGGCAGCCAGCTCTTTGAGGGTAGTCGGCTCTTTACCGCCCAGGAAGATGGATGTATCCATGTTACCGATGATGGTATCTGCGTTATCCTTATAGATCGCCTTGAGCTGACTCTGTGCCTGCAACACCAGACAGGCAGAGATTTCACGGCTTCGGATGGTGGCCACCAGCTTTTCCAGTTTCGGAATCTGCCCGATGTTAGCACACTCATCAATCAAACAGCGCACATGAACCGGAAGCCTGCCGCCATACACATCGTCGGCTTTTTCGCAGAGCAGATTGAAAAGCTGGGTATAACACATGGAGATCAGGAAGTTAAAGCTGTCATCCGTATCACTCATAATGAGGAACAGAGCAGTTTTCCTGTCTCCCAGAGTATCCAGCTCCAGCTCATCATAAGCCGTGACCTCACGCAACTCTGCAATGTCGAACACGGCAAGGCGAGCGCCGCAGGAAATCAAAATCGACTTGGCTGTTTTTCCGGCGGCCAGCTTATATTTCTTATACTGGCGCACCGCAAAGTGGTTTGGCTTCTCGGCTTCTAATGCGTCAAACATCAGGTCTACGGGGTTTTTGAACTCCTCGTCATCCTCACGGACTTCCATAGCGTTGATGAACTCAATGAGGGTGGAGAAGTTTTGTTCCTCCACCGGAGCCTCATAATGGATATAGCCAATAAGCGCGCAGTACAACAAGGTTTCTGCTTTTACCCAGAAATCGTCTCCGGCCTTGCCTTCGCCTTTGGTGTTGGCGATCAGCGTTGTTACCAGCTTCAAGATGTCCTTTTCGCTATGGATATAGGCGAAAGGGTTATAGTGCATGGACTTCTTGAAGTTGATGGTATTCAGGATCTTGATTCGGTACGGCTCATAAATGATCTTGCCGTGCTTATCCTTCATGGGCTTTCCGTCTTTCCCCAACTTGGGTGCGCCCCTTTGGAGCATTTTTCCGCACTCCACCAAAATGGTTCCCTTCGGGTCTGTGACCACATAGGAACTGTGCATCTGCATCAGGTTGGGTTTCAGCCAGAAGCGGGTCTTACCGGAACCGGAGCCGCCAATCACCAGCACATTTTTGTTTCTGGCGGTCTTTGGGTCCTTGGGGCGGCTGTTCATTGTCAGGCTCTCCGTTTTCGTCAGAATCACATTGTTCTGAAATACAGGATCAACGTAAGGTGCAATATCCTCACGGGTTCCCCACCGGGCGGAACCGTATTCCATGCCGTGCCTGTACTTCTTGGCGTTCTTGCTTTTCAGGTACACAGCCAGCCGCAGGCCGCCACCGCAGCACAGGCCCACCAGCAGGTCCAGCGGGTGCAGGCTGGGCCACCAGCTGGTCAGCGCCATCGGCAGCGTGGAGAAGAACGAGAGCATTTTTGCCGAAGCGTCCGCACCCACGGCCATCCGCCACGCTTCACCGAAGTTGGTGGAGAAAAGCCCCATCAGGATATACGGCAGGTTCAGCAAAATGAGCTTTTTGATGTTCAGCTGCTTTTTCATCGTTCCAGCTCCTTCCGCTTGTTCCGGTCCACGACGGCGTGTTTTACCAGTTCTTTGAACTGGCTCAGCTTTGCCAACACAGACGGACGCTCGGATTTCTCCGCCTTCCTGACCTTTTTCCCGGTGTACTCGGTAAAAGCAGCGGTCAGGGCATCCGCATCCCGACCCTTGAAAAAGATCAGGTACTTGGGTGGGGAGCTGCTGCGGTCCTTCTTCACCGCATAGTCCACGCCGTATTTCCGCGCGATCTTCTCAAACTCCTTGATGGAGGGGTCGGTGATCTCGATGTTGGAAACCCCTTGATTCTGACCAATCAGCTGTTTCACCGTCTGCTTGCCCTGGGGCTTCACAGGCGCGTCACGGCTTCTCTGCTTTTGCAGCTTCTTTTCCTTGCGGTGGGCAAGGTACTTGGTGATGGCGGCTTTCATCAACCGCCCGGTAAATTTTGTTCCGCTGACTACCAGCGTCAAAGTCCTGTTTTCCACTTCCTCCTGCATAGGTCATCGCCTCCTTTCCACGGATTTTGCAGGGGTGGCGCTTGATACTAAGGCGGGACCACCAGCCGCCGCAGCAGGTATTTCAGCATGGCAGGCTCCTTTCAGCGCAGCTGGTCGGAGCGTTCATAGTACAGATGGCCCTGGCGCACTTTGGCATGGCTGAGAATCTTGATGTGTCCCTTTTCCTGGTTCTCCAGGCTTTTCTGGTATCCGGCCTCCGTCAGAAACAGGCGGGTTCGTTCACCTTTCCAGCCCACCGGGGAATCGTCGGTCAGCACATCGAAGATAATCATGTGCCGGGTGTCCTCGGCAAACCGCTCCAAATCCATGTACTCATGGCCGTGGTAGTTCTGCGCCCCGGCTTTGAGGCGCATTTCCTCCATCAGCTGGCCCACGGTCTTACGCTCAGGCATGGCGTGCGCCTCCTTTCCTGCGTCCCTGGCCCTTCACGGCCAGGATACCGTCCAGGGTGGTGGCGGTGATCCGCAGGCGCTCGGCGGTGGCAATGTCATTCTTCACGGTCTCGTCGATGCCGTGGCCGCAGACCACCAGCACATGGGACCGGCGCAGGTAGTCCCGCGCCATATCCAGCCCGTCCTTGTGTTCCTGGGGAATCTCGTCTTTGAGGAAGGTAGGCAGGAACAGCACCGGGCAGATGGGCGAATACCCGGCATCGTACACCTGACGGCAGTAGGCCGCAGCGTTCTCGGCGTTCTCATACTGGCTGTTGCTCCAGGGAGCCGTAATGTAGGCAAGAGGTCGTTTCATGGCAAAATCCTTTCTCCCGGTGTTTTCGGGCAGCAGAAAAGCGGCTGTTTACCAGCCGCCTGCGTACATATCGTGGTTAACTTGTGCGGTGTAGTGGTTGCTGATCGTGGTCGGCGCATTAAACAGCACCGCAAGCAGATACTGCTTCATGTTGCGGATTTCGGTGGTATTGTTCCGCAGGCATTCCATGACAAACTCGATGTGGGAGCAATCCAGCTTCAAAAAACGGGAGCGGACCACCTCATGGGGGAAGTCGCTGCCAGCGATCCGGGTGGTTTTCCGCTTGGCGCAGACGGTCTCCACCATCAGCTCCACAATCTCGTCCAGGTCCTCCCGATAGGTGGTAAACTCCCGGCACAGGTGGTCATACTCGATGTTCTCCAGAATCAAATCCCGATAACTTTCCATCTCTGAGACAGACATCGCATCCCTTCCTTTCCGTTCCGGCAGCTGTGCTGCCGCTGGCTCCCGGAAGGGAATAGAATCGGTACTTGATCCATAAGTAATTGTTTTTTCTGTATTTGATTTCTCTATATTTAATTCTGCGGGCTTTTCCGTATCCGGTTTTACCATATCCGGGTTTTCCGTATCTGGTGAAGCCGTATCCGGCTGGGGCGTATCCGGGTTCTTCGGCTGTGGTTGCTCGTAGATAACATACTCGGTATCGCTGATCCGACCCTGCCGGTCTCGCAGCTGATGGCGGACAATGTACCCGGCAGTTTCCAGCTCCCGCAGCGCGCCGCCGATAGCGTCCACGCCCTCTTTGCAGATGGCGGCAAGCCCTCTGGTGGTATAGTTCCAGTCCTCCGGTAAGGACAGCATCATGGAAAGCAGCCCCTTGGCTTTCAGGGACAGTTTCCCGTTGCGTAAATGGTGATTGCTCATCACGGTATAATCTCTGGTTCGTTCAATGCGAAATACGGCCATTGACCTCACTCCTTCCAAATTTCTCAGGGTATGAAAAAAGCCACAATCCTGTAAAAAGAATTGTGGCAGTCAGCTGTTTTGTTCACTTTTTCTGCGCCGGTAGGGGCGCTTGGGAATGGGCGGTCTGTCCAACAGGTCATTTCCCTGAGAGAATGGCAGAGTTTGCAGAACACGGTCAATCTCTATAAATTCCATACCATGCTGGGAATGGCAATCCTCCCGGATTGCTTCCCGGATTTCCTTTACAGTACACATTTCAATCCTTTCCTTTCGCAGTAATGATTTGTTTATGAGTGGCGGCGGTGTTTTCCCGGTTTGAAATCGAGGATATGTCCCTCAATCACACGAGCGTAACGCTTGATCTTGATCTCCCGACGCTGCTGGCTTTGCAGGGCGGCCTGATACCCGTCCTCAGTCAAAAACAGTCGTATTTCCTCTCCGGGGCTACCGTAAGCTGTGCTGGGACGCAGGACGGAAAACTCAATCATCCAGCGGGTGTTATCCCAAAACCTCTCTACGGCGAGAATGTTGTGTCCTTTCAGCTCACGGGCTGAAATATCCCTCATAGGCGGCTCCTTTCATCGTTCCTGGTCTCTCTGACGCTTTTTCTGCCATGCCTCCAGCAGCTTGATGATGGTTTCCTGCATCCGCTGGGGCGTATAGCTTTTAGGGAAATACTTCCGCAAGGTGTCAGAGGTAAATGTCACTCGGTCCAGATCGCTTTTCTTTTCCTCACCCATGATGACGCGCATCATATCGAGGGTCAGATGCCCCTCCTGACTGTATTTCTTGAGCCGCTGGGCTTGAGAAAGAGAAGGGGTAGCCTGTTCGCTGTCCATCGCGTCCAACAGGTCTACCTGTTCCTCCTTTTTGAGAAAGGACAGCTCATAGGCAGGGTTCAGGGCAATCTTCTTTTCATCCACCATATCCAGCAGTTCGGGGATAAGCTCCGTCAGGCGGATAAATCTCTGAATTTGATTTTTACTCTGCCCAACCTGTTCAGCTAAAACATCTCTGGATTTCCTACCATCGGACTTGTGCCCAAGTTGGGCACAAGTTAAATCCACTCGCTCTCCTTGATGTTTCATGGCATCCAGTTTCATTTTATAAGCAAATGCTCTTTCACTGGGGAGCAGACTTTCTCGTTGTAAGTTGCTGTCAACCATAATGATCGTGGCGGCATCATCATCCAAATCCCGAACAATGACCGGCATAGTCTCCTTTTCTGCCAGCTCACTGGCTCTGTGCCGCCTGTGTCCGGCTACCAGCTCATAACCGCCCTCCGGGTCCGGTCGAGCAATCGCCGGAACCAGAACGCCATACTGCTTGATACTGTCAGCGGTCTCCATCATGGCTTCGTCATCCTTGACTTTGAATGGGTGGTTCTTAAAGGGATGCAGTTCAGACAGCGGAATCTCCTGAATCTTTTCCAGCTTTGCATCCTGACGGCCTTCTTCGGTGGAGAACAGATCATCTACCGAGGCCAGCTCTATTTTTTTCGCGCTGCTTTTCAAGTTTCAACACCTCCTTCGTCAGATTTCGATACCCCTCTGCCACCTTGCCGCCAGGGTCATGGGCAAAAATACTTTTTCCCTCGGCGCTGATTTCCTTTGCCCGGACAGAATGGGGAATCTCTGTGCCGAATACTTTGATCTTGCTGCCATAGGTCTCACGCAGGAGCGCGGAGATCTCTTTGGCAAAGTTGGTTCGGCTGTCCACCATCGTCAGCAGGATACCGTCTATCTGGAGCTTGGGGTTGATCTGCCGCTTTACCTTGTTTACCGTGGAGAGCAGCTGTTCCAACCCTTTGGCGGGCAGATACTCCGCCTGAACGGGAATGATGATCCTGTTCGCAGCGGCCAGCGCATTGACCGTGAGCATCCCCAGGGAGGGCTGACAGTCGATGAGAATATGGGAGTATTGCCCCTTCAGCGTGTCCAGATATTGCCGCAAGATAGTCTCACGGCTCATGGCATTTACCAGGGATACCTCCATACCGGATAACTGGATGTCCGCAGGCATCAGGTCAATGCCTTCCGCATGATGCAGAATACCTTCTCCAGTGCGTATAGGCTGATCCATCAGAATTTTGCCCATTGCATCGGACAATGTAAATGGCAACTTGTCCGGTTGCGGATTTCCCAGGCTGATTGTCAGGCTCCCTTGTGGGTCCCCGTCGATCAGAAGGACTTTCTTTCCGGCCTGCGCCAGCCCGATTCCCAAGTTGGCACAGGTCGTTGTCTTGCCAACGCCGCCTTTCTGGTTGGCAATGGCGATGATTTGCGTGTTCATTGACTTCACCTCATTTCTAATTATTGCTGTTGCTTCTGGAAATAGAAAAAGCCGCCACTTCAAAATTAACAGTGAAGTGACGGCTCTTTCTATCGCCGGAATACGAGTTCCTGAAATGAAAAAAGCACCCAGCATTTATACTGTGTGCTACATCAAATTCATATTCAATTATTCAAATTAGCTCAAACTATGCCAAACTGCCACAGCCAAAAAACGAGGGAAAGGAGGGCTGAAAAGCACCCCAAAAATCGGCTCTCGGTTAACCACTTTGGGAACCACTTCCCCCTCTTTTCGCCCTCTTTTTGGCCAGTTAACCACTTGCGGACCACTAAAAATTGGATGAAATCGGCTCTCGTTTTGCCAAATTTGGTCAAACCATATCAGCCCGTTTAGATATAGCAAAAGCCCGGAAAACCTTGATTTTCCGGGCTTTTTGAACCATTTTGATATAGTCTGAGCAGTCGATTATCGCTTGCTGAACTGCGGAGCGCGACGAGCTGCTTTGAGACCGTATTTCTTACGTTCCTTCATACGCGGATCGCGGGTCAGGAAGCCAGCAGCCTTCAGAGCTGCGCGGTACTGGTCGGAATCAGCCTGCAGCAGAGCACGAGCGATGCCGTGACGGATTGCGCCAGCCTGGCCGGTGAAGCCGCCGCCGGTTACGGTGCACTCTACGTCGAACTTGCCCTCGGTGCCGGTTACTTCGAACGGCTGACGGCAAACCATCTTCAGGGTCTCGAGACCGAAGTAGTTGTCGATGGTGCGGTTGTTGATCTTGATCTCACCGGTGCCGCCCGGGAAAAGACGAACGCGGGCAACAGAGGACTTTCTTCTGCCGGTGCCATAGAAATATGCCTTCTTAGGTGTATACATCAGTTAATCCTCCCTTACTTTTCCCAGTTCTCGGGCTTCTGAGCCTGATGATTGTGGTTCTCGCCAGCAAATACCTTCAGACGGGTAGCGGACTGACGGCCGATGGAATTCTTCGGCAGCATGCCCTTAACTGCGAGCTGCATAGCGAACTCCGGCTTCTCAGCCATCAGGGTCTTGTACTGAACTTCCTTCAGACCGCCGACCCAGCCGGTGTGATGACGATAGTACTTCTGGGTGAGCTTCTTACCGGTCAGAACCGCCTTGTCAGCGTTGACGATGATTACGAAATCGCCGCAGTCAACATGGGGAGTGAACGTGGTCTTGTGCTTGCCGCGAAGCAGCATTGCAGCGGTTGCAGCAGTACGACCCAGCGGCTTGCCAGCTGCGTCCAGTACATACCACTTACGCTCGACATTTTCTGCCTTAGCCATAAAAGTAGACATGGTTTTTTCCTCCGTTTATATATATCAAAAATACTTTGACAACTGATCAATCGCTCGAAACGAGCATATTTATTAAAACACATCATTTTGCGCAAGTCAAGCGAAATTTTGAAAAAATATCTTCAATCCAATACATTCTCTTGTTTTCTCTTTTAATCTCTCTTATACTCTCGAATACTCACTTCGCATTTCATTTTTTGCATTTGCGATTTTTGGCGTTTTCTGATAAATTTTAATATGTACGATCAAAAAGGAGACTGTTATGCAGAAAATGCTTTCCTATGTCCGCCGTGCGGTGGACCATTACCATATGATAGATGAGGGCGACAGGATTGCGGTCGGCGTTTCCGGCGGCAAGGACTCGCTCGCGCTGCTCGTGGCGCTCAGCCAACTGAGTCGCTTTTATCCGCACCGTTTTACAGTTGTAGCTATTACATTGGAGATGGGCTATGATGAGATGGACTTCTCCCCTGTACAGACGCTGTGCGACAAGCTGGGCGTCGAGTACATCCGCGTCCCCACCCAGATCGGCCCTATCGTGTTTGATATCCGCCACGAGGAAAACCCCTGCTCGCTCTGTGCCAAGCTACGCCGCGGCGCTCTGCACGATGCCGCCCGCAAGGCAGGCTGCAGCAAGGTTGCGCTCGGCCATCACTTTGACGATGTAGTCGAGACCTACATGCTTTCCTTATTCTATGAAGGCCGCATTTCGTGCTTTTCGCCGGTAACCTACCTCGACCGCGCCGACATCACGCTCATTCGTCCGCTGCTGTATGTGCCGGAGCATTATGTGCGCTCGTTCGCCAAACGGCATGAGCTGCCTATCGTGCACAATCCGTGTCCGGCGGACGGCAACACCAAGCGGCAGGAGATCAAGGATTTGCTGAAAAGTCTCGAAAAGACCATGCCCGGTGTGCGCGAGCGCATTTTCGGCGCCATGCAGCGCTACCCGCTCGAGGGCTGGGAACCGGACAAGACCCGCCGCGATTACAAATGATCTGTTCCCTGTATAAAAAGAAAGGAGATGAGAACCATGATCCAGATTGGCTTCTGCGCGACGATCTCAGTGTGCTCGATGAACTGCACGAGCTGCTCGGCAGCTACCGTGCGGAACACAACGCCGATATCGCCCCGACAGCCTTCCAAAGCCCGTTCGAGCTGCTGGCGTCCATCGAAAAGGGCGCACGCTTTGATATTCTGCTGCTCGATGTGCTCATGCCCGGCGAAAACGGCATCGAAGCCGCCCGCGAGATCCGTCAGTACGACTCCAACGTGAAGATCATCTTTCTCACCTCATCCGCAGAGTTTGCCGTGCAGTCGTATACGGTGGGCGCGTATTTCTATCAGCTCAAGCCGATCTGGCCGGAAAGCTTCTTCCGGCTGATGGATTCGGTCATTGCCGCCTGCTCGCGTGAGAGCAGCGCCAGCCTGATTCTGCGCTGCAGAACCGGCATCACACGCGTTGAACTGGATAAGCTGGAATACTGCGAGGTCATCCGCCGTTCCCTGCTGCTGCACAAGACTGACGGCACTGTGCTCGAGGCCGCCGGCAGCATGGACAGCCTGTGCGAAAGCCTTGCCGAACACAGGAATTTTCTGCGCATTCACCGCTCCTACCTTGTAAATTTAGAGCATATCCAGATGATCACGCCGAAAACGCTTGTTATGTCCAGCCGCGCCGAGCTGCCCATTCCGCGCGGACGCTACAACGACATCAAGGATGCGTACCTTGAACACGCCTTTCAGAAAGAGCAGGTGTTCCTGACATGATCGCACTCGCTGTTGACCTTTGCAACTCCGTTGCCGTTACGCTGTTCGGCATCGCACTCTCTGCAGCATTCTGCAATATCCACTGGACGCCCAAGGCGAAAAAGCGCATGCTGCTGTACACACTGATGATCTTCTGCCTGTCCGGCATCGCCTACCTCGGTGTGGACCCGGGCTTCGGACGCTATCTGTATCCGCTGCACACCCACCTGCCGCTTGTGCTCGCGCTGTGCTCGCTCAGTCATGAACGCCTGTGGCCGGTGATTTCCGTGCTGACGGCGTACCTGTGCTGTCAGCTGCGGCGCTGGCTGGCGCTGATCGCGGTCGCTATCTTCTCCGGCGGAGACACCATGCAGTACGCTGTGGAAATGATCGTCACCGTGCCGCTGCTCATTCTGCTGCTCAAGACCGCACCTGCCATCCGGTCGGTGTCGCAGTATTCGCTGGCGGTGCAGTGTCAGTTCGGCATTGTGCCCGCGGTGTACTATGCGTTTGACTATGCCACCCGCGTTTACACCGACCTGCTGTTCTCCGGTTCGGCCGTAGTCGTGGAGTTCATGCCGTTCGTATGCAGTGCGGCGTACCTGCTGTTCCTGATTCACATTTCCAGAGAGCAGCACGCGCGGCTGCGTTTGGAGGAGCTGAAAAGCAATCTTGACCTGCAGGTGCATCAAGCCGTCCGTGAGATTGAAGCACTGCGTATCTCTCAGCAGAAAACCCGCACCTACCGGCATGATCTGCGGCATCATCTGCAGTACATCACCGCCTGCATCGAGAATGAGCAGTATGAGCAGGCACTGCAGTACATTCACTCCATCAGCGAGGAAATCGAAGCCAGCCGCGTGACCGTTTACTGCGAAAACGAGGCCGCAAACCTGATTCTCTCATCGTTTGCCGACCGCGCCAAGGCGCAGAGCATCCTGCTTGCGGTGCATGCCGTGCTGCCCAATCAGCTGCCGCTTGCCGAGAGCGACCTGTGCGTGCTGCTCTCCAACGCGCTTGAGAATGCGATTCACGCATGCAGCGAGCGCGCGGACGGCATTCCCGGACACATCGAGGTGCAGACATACGAAAAAGCCGGAAAGTTCTTCCTGCAGGTTGTCAACGACTGCACGCAGCCGGTGCAGTTCAGCCACGGCGTGCCGGTCTCCGACTGCGCCGGACACGGCATCGGCGTGCACAGCATTTGCAGCATTGTCGAGCGCTACGGCGGCGTATACAGCTTTTCGGTCAGGAATCAGCAGTTTATCCTGCGAATTTCACTTTAATAATTGCATAAGAAAAAACGCTCTGTTTTCACAGAGCGTTTTCTTATAAACAGTAGCAAACACCGTGCAGAACTGTAGTTCCGCCGACAGCATTTTATCTCTTATTGGAGCGCTTCCAGATACGCATCTTCTCCGCTTCCTGAATCAGCTGCTCACGGAAATCCGGATGCGCAACCGAGATCAGAGCCTCCGCACGCTGCCATGCAGTCAGACCCTTGAGGTTTACCTTGCCGTACTCGGTGACAAACCAGTGCGCGCACGGACGGGCATCGGTAACGACCGAGCCGTTCTCGAGCGTCGGACGAATACGGCTCTCGAGCGTGCCGTCCTTCTTCTTAAAGGTGGACGAGCAGCAGATGAAGCTCTTGCCGCCCTTGGACAGATACGCGCCCAGAACGAAGTCCAGCTGGCCGCCTGCACCGGAAATCTGCTTGATACCGGCACTTTCTGCGTTCATCTGGCCGAACAGATCCACATCCACGATATTGTTGATGGAAATGAAGTTGTCGATCTGTGCGATGGTGCGCGCATCGTTAGTATAGGATACCGGTGCAGACATGCACTCCGGATTATCATTTACAAAATCGTACAGCTTCTGGGTGCCTGCGCCGAACGCGAACACCTGACGGCCGCGGTCGATGGCCTTCTTCGAGCCGTTGATCTTGCCTGCACGGGAGATGTCAACGAATGCGTCAACGTACATTTCAGTATGAACGCCGAGGTCCTTCAGGTCAGACTCCGCGATCATCGAGCCTACGGTATTCGGCATGCCGCCGATGCCCAGCTGCAGGCAGGCGCCGTTCGGGATTTCCTCCACGATCAGCTTTGCAACCGCCTTATCAACCTCGGTCGGCTCGCCGCCTGCGCCCATCTGCGGCATTTCGGTGTCGCTCTCAACGATCATATCCACCTGCGAAATGTGAATGCCGTCCTCAAAGCCGCCGAGGCAGCGCGGCATATACTTGTTAACCTCAACGATGATAACATCGGATACATCGCAGATGGCTTTGAGGTGCGAAGCCTGCGGACCGAAGCTGAACCAGCCATGTGCGTCCATCGGCGCCACCTGAATCATGGCTACATTGACATGACGGACGTTCTCGCGGTACCAGCGCGGCATCTCGGAGTAGCGCAGTGCGCTGTAAAAGCCGAAGCCCTCCATGCATGCCTTGCGCTCAATGCCGGACATGTGCCACGAGTTCCAGGTGATCTTGTCAGCTGCATCCGGAATATCGAATACCGCCGGTCGGCGCATGAGTACACCGCCGCGGAAGTTTACGTCCTCCAGCTCGCCCATGCGGGCAGCAAGTGCCTTGTCCAGTGCAACAGGCGTACCCGTACACCAGCCGTAGTCTACCCAGTCACCCGATTTAACAACTTTAACGGCTTCGTCCGCCGTTGTCAGCTTCTGCTGATACAGTGCAGTATAATCCACGCTGATTCCCTCCGTCTTACTTGTTCTTCATTGTTTATTCTTTAACAATCATGCTTACTTATGATTATAATCTCTTTTGGGGTACAGGTCAACACAGGTTCGCAAAAAAGAGTGAGAATCCATTCAAACCGCTCCCCGCCCTCTTTTCCTTATATTTCACCCTGTTATTTTAATTTTTGCACAAAATACCGCCCGCTTACCCTTCAAAAATACTGAAAATCCGCATGAAAATCAGGGGTTGATTTTCTGCGCTAAAGTGTTATAATAGTAAACAAGATATGAACTGAATTACAGGAGGTTTTCTAAAAATGAAGACGAAGAAACTTCTTGCACTGCTGATGGCAGGCGCAATGAGTGTATCCATGCTGTCCGGCTGCGGCGGCTCTGCTGCCAAGACCGACGACTCGAGCGCCGATGCGGCTGACACCTCAACTTCCGCTGAGAGCGATATTGATTATGTAAAGAGCAACGGCAAGCTGGTCATCGGCATCACGGATTTCGCACCGATGGATTATAAGGAAGACGGCTCGGACGAGTGGGTCGGCTTTGACGCGGACATGGCAAAGGCTTTCGCAGAGAGCCTGGGCGTAAAAGCTGAGTTCATCGAGATCAACTGGGACAACAAGATCATGGAGCTGGATTCCAAGGGCGTTGACGCTGTTTGGAACGGCATGACCCTGACCGATGAGGTCAAGACCTCCATGAACTGCTCCGACCCGTATGCAACCAACGCACAGGTTGTTGTTGTTCCGTCCGACAAGGCTGACGCTGCCAAGGACATCGAGTCCATCAAGGATATGACCTTCGCTGTTGAGTCTGGTTCCGCCGGTGAGGCTGCTGCACAGGCTGCCGGTCTGAATGCAACTGCAGTTCAGTCTCAGGCTGACGCACTGATGGAGGTTGCCGCAGGCACCTCTGATGCCTGCGTGATCGACCTGCTGATGGCAGGCGCTATGATCGGCGAGGGCACCAGCTACCCGAACCTGACCTACACCGTAAACCTCAACGAGGCCAACGGCGAGGAGGACGAGAACTACGTTGTAGGCTTCCGCAAGGGTTCTGATCTGACCGAAGCATTCAACAACTTCTACAAGGGCGCCCACAAGGACGGCGTTGTTCTTTCCTTCGCCCAGAAGTACGGCGTACAGGAAGCAATCGTAGATCCGGAGGCTTAATCTCCCATCCCCCAGTTAATATAAGGCAGAAGGCGGACTACCGTCTTCTGCCTTATGTGTCAAAGGAAATAAAGTAAAAAAGAGGTAAAGAGGAAACGACATGTTTGCCAATGTAACACTCAGCCTGATGGGCGGCTTTGTTACCACCGTACAGCTTTTCTGCCTGACGCTGGTATTCGCTCTGCCGCTCGGCCTGCTTATCAGCTTCGGCTCGATGAGCCGCATTACACCGCTGCGCGCACTCATTAAAATCATCGTCTGGATCGTCCGCGGCACGCCGCTTATGCTCCAGATCATCATCATTTTCTACGGTCCTGCCCTGCTGTGGGATATTTCCCTGCCGCGCTTCACCGCTGCGCTGGTGGCGTTCGTCATCAACTACGCCTGCTACTTCTCGGAAATCTTCCGCGGCGGCATTCAGGGTATCCCGAGTGGTCAGTATGAGGCCGGTCAGGTGCTCGGCATGACCAAGAGCCAGATCTTCTTCAAGGTAACGCTGCTGCAGGTCATCAAGCGCGTTATCCCGCCGATGGGCAACGAGTTTATCAACCTTGTTAAAGATACCGCTCTGGCGCGTACCATCGCGGTATACGAGGTGCTGTGGATGGGCGAAAAGTTCATCAAGAGCGCCGGTATCATCTGGCCGCTGTTCTACACCGCCGTATTCTACCTGCTGTTCAACGGTATTCTGACCCTGCTGTTCGGCTGGATCGAAAAGAAAATGGATTACTTTAAATAAGGAGGAGCCGTTATGCCTATTCTGGAGGTACAGCACCTTTATAAGAACTTCGGCTCTACCAAGGTGCTTAAAGACATCAGTTTTACATTGGAGCGCGGCAAGGCGCTTGCCATCATCGGCTCGTCCGGTTCGGGCAAGACCACGCTGCTGCGCTGCCTGAATTTTCTCGAAACCCCGAATGAGGGTAAGATCATCGTAAACGGCGAGACACTGCTCGACGCTGCCGACCATGCCGCCAAGAGCGATGCGCAGATTCGCAAGAACCGTCTGCACTTCGGCATGGTGTTCCAGTCGTTCAATCTGTTCCCGCAGTACACCGCACTCGAGAACGTCATGCTCGCTCCCCTGCTGCAGGCCAAGGAACGCCCGGACTACAAGCAGAGAAAACGCGAGATTCACGAGCAGATCGAGCACCGCGCCATCGAGCTGCTCGAGATGATGAGCCTCGAGGGCCGCATGAGCCACTATCCGCACCAGCTGTCCGGCGGTCAGCAGCAGCGCGTTGCCATTGCGCGTGCGCTCGCGCTCAAGCCCGATATCCTGTGCTTCGACGAGCCAACCTCGGCGCTCGACCCCGAGCTGACCGGCGAGGTGCTGCGCGTTATCCGCTCACTGGCGGACCAGCACACCACCATGATCATCGTCACCCACGAGATGGCGTTTGCCCGCGATGTGGCCGATCATGTCGTGTTCATGGACGGCGGCACCATCGTTGAGGAGGGCACGCCGACAGAGGTATTTGAAAATACACATAACGAGCGAACCCGCGCATTTTTGAGCCGTTTTTCGCAAAACAGCTAAAGAACGGAAATTTATACAAAAACTTTTCGGTACTTTTCACCATTACCCCATTTACAAATCACAATAAATACGTTAAAATAGTCCCGTAATAAGATTGCGGGACTTTTTATTGTCTTTTTGTACAGGTTTAGTTGGTCAATTTTTGATGAAATTATTGTTTGTTTGTGTTGAAGTTTTGGCGCAAATTTGCTACAATAAGAACACAGGAAAAAACCACCCTGTAAAATCATGTAATAAAAAGCCGCACGGCCTTTTATAAAATTTTTGATTGGAGATGTTTCTACTATGGCTATGGATGCTTTCAGCGCCTCCCTGATGAAGGACAAGAGAGAGATCGTCATTGCCCCGACTATTTACAAGTTTGACACCTTTGGTGCTTTCGCTGAGGAGTTCAAGCTGGGCGAGCGCGACGTCGTTCTGACCAACGAATTCATCTACAAGCCCTTCATGGAAGAGCTTGGCCTCAAGAGCAAGTTCGTATTCCAGGAGAAGTTCGGCGCAGGCGAGCCTTCCGAGGCTATGATCGAGACCATGTACGAGGCTATTCCGTACGATTCCTACGACCGCGTAATCGCAGTAGGCGGCGGTGCTATCATGGACCTTTGCAAGCTGCTCGGCTGCAAGCGCCCGACCTCCGTACATGAGCTGTACTTCAAGCGCGAGCCTGTTGTACATGAGAAGGAAGTTATCGCTATCCCGACCACCTGCGGTACCGGTTCTGAGGTTACCAACATTTCTGTTGCTATCGTTAAGGACGAGAAGGACGGCAAGCTGACCGGCGGCGATACCAAGCTCGGCCTGGTTTCCGACGACATCATCCCGAACAAGGTTTGCCTGGTTCCGGATCTGCTTAAGACCCTGCCGTACAAGCCGTTCGCAGCATCCGCTATCGATGCTCTGATCCACGCTACCGAGTCTTTCCTGTCCCCGCACCGCAAGACTGTTACCTCCGAGATGTTCTCCGTTAAGGCTATGGAGATGATCCTCGAGGGCTTCCGCCGCATCGCTCTGGAAGGCCCGGACGCTCGTATGGATTACCTCGGCGAGTTCGTTCACGCTTCCCTGTTCGCAGGCATCGCATTCCTGAAGGCTGGCTGCGCTACCGTTCACGGTATGTCCTTCCCGCTCGGCGGCACCTACCACGTTCCGCACGGCGAGTCCAACTACGCTCTGTTCGGCAAGATCCTCGAGATGTACGACGAGTACGAGCCGGCTGGCGAGCTGGGCAAGTTCAAGGAGATCGTTGCTCGCTGCCTGGGCTGCACCAAGGAAGACGCTCTGCGCACCCTGAACGTAACCCTGGAGAAGGTTCTGCACCTGAAGCCGCTGCATGAGTACGGCTTCAAGGAAGAGGACGTTAAGGCATTTGCACTGTCTGTTGATGCAAACCAGCAGCGTCTGATCACCAACTCTTACCGTCCGTGGAGCATCGAGCTCAGCGAGCGCGTATACAAAGAGTGCTTCTAATTTCCGTATGTAACGCCTGAATAGGGCGGGGAGTCCCGTCTCCCCGCCCTGTTTTCTTTATTCATGTTATGTGCACCAAATTGTAATGAGAAAGGATACTTGATCACTTATGATGACCAAAGACCAGTACATTGAATCCTTGCGCAAGCTGAACCTCAACCTGTATATGTTCGGCAAGAAGGTAGAGAATCCGGTTGACGACCCGGTTATCCGTCCTTCCCTGAACTCCTTCGCCGCTACCTACGAGCTGGCTGAGGACCCGCAGTATCAGGATCTGATGACTGCTACCTCCCACATCTCCGGCAAGAAGATCAACCGCTTCACCCACATGCATCAGTCCACCGACGACCTGATCAAGAAGGTTAAGATGCAGCGTCTGCTCGGTCAGAAGACTGCAGCTTGCTTCCAGCGCTGCGTAGGCATGGACGCTATGAACGCTGTATTCTCCTCCACCTACGAGATCGACGAGGCTTGCGGCACCAAGTACCACGAGAACTTCCTCAAGTTCCTGACCCGCGTACAGGACGAGGACCTCGCAGTTGACGGCGCTATGACCGACGTTAAGGGCGACCGTTCCCTCGCTCCGTCCAAGCAGGCTGACCCGGATCTGTTCCTGCACGTTGTAGAGCGCACCGCTGACGGCGTATACGTTACCGGCGCCAAGGCTCACCAGACCGGCTTCGTAAACTCTCACGAGGTTCTGGTAATGCCGACCATCTCCATGCGCGAGGGCGACGAGGACTACGCGATCTCCTTCGCTGTACCGACCGATTCCAAGGGCATCACCCTGATCTACGGCCGTCAGTCCTGCGACACCCGCAAGATGGAAGAGTACAACGACATCGACGTTGGCAACAAGGTATATGGCGGCCACGAAGTTCTCGTTATCTTCGACCGCGTATTCGTTCCGAACGACCGCATCTTCCTCAACGGCGAAGTTAAGTTTGCCGGCATGATCGTAGAGCGCTTCGCAGGCTATCACCGTCAGTCTTACGGCGGCTGCAAGGTCGGCGTAGGCGACGTTCTGATCGGCGCTACCGCTCTGGCTGGCGATATGGCTGGCTCCTCCAAGGCTTCCCACGTTAAGGACAAGCTGATCGAGATGACCCACCTGAACGAGACCCTGTACTGCTGCGGTATCGCTTGCTCCTCTCAGGGCACCAAGACCAAGGCAGGCAACTATCTGATCGACCTGCTGCTGGCTAACGTCTGCAAGCAGAACGTTACCCGCTTCCCGTACGAGATCGCTCGTCTGGCACAGGATCTGGCAGGCGGCCTGATGGTAACCCAGCCGTCCGAGGCTGATTACCGCAACCCGGAGCTCAAGCCGTACATCGAGAAGTACCTCAAGGGCGTTGCTTCCGTTCCGACTGAGGACCGTATGCGTCTGCTGCGCCTGATCGAGAACATGACCATGGGTACTGCAGCTGTCGGCTATCTGCCGGAGTCCATGCACGGTGCAGGCTCGCCGCAGGCTCAGCGCATCATGATTGCCCGTCAGTCCAACCTTGAAATGAAGAAGGAACTGGCAAAGAAGATTGCTCGCATCAAGTAATCTCTGAGCAAACTATAGGCACTCATGGAGCACCCGTGAGTGCCTGTGTTTGCGTTATTACCTATTGTTTCCCTATGGTAACATTCGGAAATGATACATAGAAAGGGGTTGTGCGCCTTGCTGCGCTGCACGGTAAAATTCTGCGGCGGCTGCAATCCGCGCTATGAGCGCGGAGACGCCTACAAGGCGATTTGCGCTGCCCTGCAGGACACCGCCTCATTCTCCTATCCGGAGGACGGTGTTCCTTATGACGTACTGCTGATCCTACGCGGCTGCACCGGCTGCCCGTATCTCTATGAGGAGATCGAGGCCGCGCACCGTGTTGTTGTTGCCGCAGCGGATGAGATTCCGCAGGCGATAGATAGAATCAGGTCTTTCACGTCACAGGCGTGACCACTGTAAAACCGGTCGCACTATTATCAGGAGGATTGATAAACATGAAGAAAGTAAGCATCATCACCGCGGAGGAAGCTGCTCTGAAGGTTCAGGACGGCGATACCATTGCTACCGGCGGTTTCGTATCCTGTGCTTGCCCGGAGACCCTGTCCAAGGCTCTCGAGAAGCGTTTTCTTGAGACCGGCCACCCGCAGAACCTGACCCTGTTCTTTGCAGCCGGTCAGGGCCACCGCGATGGCACCGGCGGTGACCATTACGGCCATGAAGGCATGGTTAAGCGCGTTATCGGCGGCCACTGGGACCGTGCTCCGAAGCTCGGCGAGCTGGCTCTGAACAACAAGATCGAGGCTTACAACCTGCCGCAGGGCGTTATCTCGCACATGTACCGCGATATCGCTGCTCACAACATCGGCACCATCACCCACGTTGGCCTGAAGACCTTCGCTGACCCGCGCAACGGCGGCGGCAAGCTGAACGACGTTACCAAGGAAGATCTGGTAAAGATCGTTAACATCGAGGGTCAGGAGCGCCTGCTGTACAAGGGCTTCCCGATCAACGTTGTATTCCTGCGTGCTTCCTACTGCGATGAGTACGGCAACTGCACCGTACATCGTGAGATCGGTCCTCTGGACGTAACTGCTATGGCTCAGGCGTGCAAGAACTCCGGCGGCAAGGTAATCGTTCAGGTTGAGAAGATCGTTCAGGGCGGCTCTCTGGACCCGAAGCTGGTTGCTATCCCGGGCATCTATGTTGACTCTGTTGTAGTCGGCACCGAGGAGGAGAACATGCAGTGCCTCGGCATGCCGTACGACGGCGCGCTGACCGGCGAGTTCCGCATCCCGGTTGACGCTATCCCGCCGATCCCGATGGACGCTAAGAAGATCATCGCCCGCCGCGCTGCTATGGAGCTGCCGCAGGACGCTATCGTAAACCTCGGCACCGGCGCACCGGAGAAGATCGCTAACGTAGCTGCTGAAGAAGGCATCTCCGACAAGATGACCCTGACCGTTGAGGCAGGCTCCATCGCAGGTGTACCGTACGGCGGCACCCAGTTCGGCGCTGCTGCCAACGCACAGTGCATCATCCCGCACAACGTACAGTTCGACTTCTATCAGGGCGGCGGCCTTGACGTTGCATTCCTCGGCCTGGCTGAGACTGCTCCGAACGGCGACCTGAACGTATCCAAGTTCGGCACCCGTCTGGCAGGTGCAGGCGGCTTCATCGACATCACCCAGAACGCCAAGAAGGTTGTTTACTGCGGCACCTTCACTGCAAAGGGCCTCAAGACTGAGTGCAAGGACGGCAAGCTCGTTATCACCCAGGAAGGCGCTAAGAAGAAGTTCGTTAAGCAGGTTGAGCACATCACCTTCTCCGGCGATTACGCTAACGAGGTACATCAGCCGGTTCTGTACATCACCGAGCGCTGCGTATTTGAGCTGCGTCCGGAAGGCGTTACCCTGACCGAGATCGCTCCGGGCATCGACCTGCAGACCCAGATCCTCGACCAGATGGAATTCGTTCCGAAGATGGCTGACGAGATCAAGACCATGGACGCTCGCATCTTCCGTGACGAGCTGATGGGTCTGGCTAACGACTGATCAATTCTATTTGTGCAGATTATGCAAACGGAAACCGGCCTTTTCATATAATTTTACAGAATCGACCAGTTTCCCTTGCATTCTGCCGAATGGTTTGATAAAATATTAACGAACTCAAGAAAATCGAGTTTCCATCACCATGCGGCGGCATAGTTTTTTCGCCGCATCAGTAGAAAAGGAGAAACAGCTAAATGAACGTTTACATCTGTTCCGCTGCCCGTACTGCAATCGGCACTTACGGCGGCACCCTCCGCGATGTACACTCCTCCGAGCTTGGCACCGCTGCTGCAAAGGCAGCTATCGAGCGTGCAGGCGTTGACAAGGAAGCAATCGACGAGGTTCTGTTCGGTCAGGTACTGCAGGGCGGCGTAGGCCAGAACGTAGCACGTCAGGTTTGCCTGAAGTCCGGTCTGCCGATCACCACCCCGGCTATGACCCTGAACAAGGTTTGCGCTTCCTCCATGCGTGCCATCTCCCTCGGCACCCAGATCATCCGTTCCGGCGAGAACAAGATGATGCTGGTAGGCGGCTGCGAGTCTATGTCCGGTGCTCCGTACATCTCCCGCGATACCCGCTGGGGTGCTCGCATGGGCGACAAGAAGCTGGTCGATATGATGGTATACGACGGCGTATTTGATGTATTCAACCAGTACCACATGGGCATCACTGCAGAAAACGTAGCTGAAAAGTACGGCATCACCCGCGAAATGCAGGACGAGATCGCTCTCGCTTCCCAGCAGAAGGCAGCTGCTGCCATCGCTAACGGCCGCTTCAAGGACGAGATCGTTCCGATCGAAGTTAAGAAGAAGAAGGAAACCGTTATCTTTGATACCGACGAGCATGTAAAGCCGAACACCACTCTGGAGATCCTCGGCAAGCTGCGCCCGGCATTCAAGAAGGACGGCGGCACCGTAACCGCAGGCAACGCTTCCGGCATCAACGATGCAGGCGCTGCAATGATCATCGCTTCCGAGGAGTTCGTTAAGGCAAACGGCCTCAAGCCGCTGGCTAAGGTTCGTGCCTGGGGCTCTGTAGGCTGCGATCCGTCCATCATGGGCGTAGGTCCGATCGAGTCCACCCGTCAGGCTCTGTCCCGCGCAGGTCTGACCGTTGCTGACCTCGACCTGATCGAGTCCAACGAGGCATTTGCTGCACAGGCTGCTGCTGTTAACCGTGAGCTTGGCTTTGATATGGACAAGGTTAACGTAAACGGCGGCGCAATCGCTCTGGGTCACCCGATCGGTGCAGCCGGCTGCCGCATCACCACCACCCTGATCCACGAAATGATCAAGCGCGACCTGACCATCGGTCTGGCTACCATGTGCATCGGCGGCGGTATGGGCGAAGCTATCATCGTTGAGCGCGACGAGCTCTGCAAGTAAGTCTTGCTATAGGGGGCTTCAAAAGCCCCCTATATACCAAAATCAGTTCCGTAGAAACTGATTTTGGATACCCGAACGACGCCGCCCACGGCGGCTGGGTCGGGGTGTAAAAACCCACGCGCATGTCGCGGGTTTTTACGAACAGGAACGAGTTCCTGTTCTATTTGATTGCAAACATCCTTTGGATGTTTGATGGCCTCCGAATAGAGGTCAGCCTTGAGCGTTTTACGCTCATAGCACATATTCTGAAAGGAAGTCTTAAAAATGACTGACGTAGTAATCGAAAAAAAGGGTCATGTTGCGATCGTTAAGATCGAGCACATGAAGGCTATGAACGCTCTGTCCACCGACATGTACGCACAGCTGGAAGAGGCATTCGACGAGCTGGCTAAGGATCTGGACGACGTTTATGCAGTAGTTCTGACCGGTTCTTCCACCGTTAACAAGAAGGGCAAGACCGTTAACTCCTTCGTTGCAGGCGCTGACATCTCCGAGATGGCTACCAAGACCTGTGCAGAAGGCAAGCTGTTCGGCAACGAGTCCAACCGCGTTTGCTGGAAGATCGAGAACTTCAAGCGTCCGGTTATTGCTGCCATCAACGGCTTCTGCCTCGGCGGCGGCTGCGAGCTGGCTATGTCCTGCGACATCCGTCTCGCTTCCGAGAACGCTTCCTTCGGTCAGCCTGAAGTTGGTCTGGGCATCACCCCGGGCTGCGGCGGCACCCAGCGTCTGGCTCGCTTCGTAGGCGCAGGCAAGGCTAAGGAAATGCTGTACACCGCTCGCGCTAACTACACCGCTCAGGACGCTCTGGACATGGGCCTGGTTAACTACGTATATCCGCTGGAGAACCTGCTCGATGAGGCTGTAAAGCTGGCTGAGGAGATCGCTGCTCAGGCTCCGATCGCTGTTTCTCTGGTTAAGGAAGCTGTAAATGTTGGCATGCAGACCGACCTGAACTCCGCTCTGAAGTTCGAGGGCAACTGCTTCGCACAGTGCTTCGCTACCGAGGATCAGAAGTACGGCATGGCTTACTTCCTGGACAAGAACCGCGACAAGCCGGCTAAGGAATTCAAGAATAAGTAAGCATTGAGACAGTCGGACCGCACAATTCAAAACCAGATTGTGCGGTTTTGACTAATCAATATTCGCAATACCTGTTCATCCATCCGCAAAGAGTGAGAGAGAGGTTAATTTAGCATGAAAGTTTGTGTATTCGGCGCTGGCAACATGGGCGCACGCATCACTGAGGTATTTCTGAACGCAGGTCATGACGTTACCATGATCGACATCAAGCCGGAGTTCACCGAGCGCGGCAAGACCGTTATCACACACGATTACGAGTTCCTCGTAAGCAAGGGCAAGATGACCGCAGAGCGCAAGGACGAGCTGCTCGCTTCCCTCAAGACCTCGGTTGACCGCAAGGACGCTGCCGATGCTGACTTCATCATGGAAGTTATTCTGGAGCGCATGGATCTGAAGAAGGACCTGCTGGAGGATCTGGACAAGATCTGCCCCGCTCACACCATCTTCGCTTCCAACACTTCCGGTCTGTCCATCACCGAGATGGCTGCCTGCATCCCGCACCGTTCGGATAAGTTCATCGGCTGCCACTTCTTCAACCCGGCTCAGATCATGAAGCTGGTTGAGGTTACCCGCGCGATCCAGACTTCGGACGAAACCTTCCAGACCGCATTTGACCTGATGGCATCCCTGGGCAAGACCCCGGTTGCCGTTAAGGAAGGTCCCGGTTTCGTTGTAAACCGCATCCTGATCCCGATGATGAACGAGGCAATGGGTATCGTTGCTGACGGCATCGCTTCCCCTGCTGATGTCGACGTTGCCATGCAGCTTGGCGCAGGCATGAAGTCCGGCCCGCTGCACACCGCTGACCTTGTTGGCCACGACGTAAACCTCGCAATCATGGAGACGCTGTACCGCGAGACCGGCGACCCGAAGTACCGTCCGCATCCGCTGATGCGTCAGATGGTTCGTGCCGGCTGGCTGGGCGTTAAGACCGGCAAGGGCTTCTTCGACTATGATGGTCCTTTCGGCAAGGAGATCGTGAAGAAGTAATCGCTTTGCAATATAAAAAGCATCTGTGCTTCGGCATAGATGCTTTTTTATATTCTCAGTCTGTAAATTTTTTCACACATTGCACAAATAGTGCAAGTAATGTTTATTTAATTCGCCAATTTTTGTCATAAGCTATGGTAATTTTTTAACATACACGATATAATATTAACTGTATGGGAAATATAATCTAACCAATGCTGCAGAGGCGGTAAATGCTGCCAAATCGCCGCACAATGCCGCAAGAACAGCATATCTGGTTCGGTTTAAACCAAGGTGCCCGCTGTACACGCTGATCGTGTACAGACTGGTTTCCGAGGCTCCCAGCATCACTGCGGCCACGCGTCCGGCATAGCTGTCCGGTCCGCAGCGTCGTATAATTTCACTGCCCATTGCCAGTCCCCCTCCTCCGCTGATCGGCTTCAGCAGGGTCAGGACTGTGCATTCTTTCGGTATGCCCAGTATACGCAGTGCGGGCGCGAGCACGCTTGCCGCAATATCAACGGCACCTGAGGCGCGCAGCATGAACACGACTGTCAGCATCCCGACCATAACAGGCAGTATCTGCACCGCGGTTTTCAAACCGACGGCTGCACCGCGCAGAAAAGTTGGAAATACGTCCACGCCTTTGCACAGCGCATACAGGCTGATTCCTGCCAAAAGTGCCGGAATGAGCGCGTTCTGCAAAATCTGCAATCATCTCCCTCCTTGTATTATTTCCCTTGCTTGGAAATTTTTTGATGATTGTTTGCTTATTCGACAAATTTCTTGCTTTTCATGTGTGATAATACTACTTGTAAGGCGCACTTACCTGTCCCGCTATTCCCCATCCGGAAAAAATGGACGCAGCAGTTTACTGCTGAGCAGCACCGCCGCAACGGAAGCCGCAGAAGCTCCCCACACCGGCAGCATAATATCAAATGGCGCGTGTGCTCCGCAAGCCGCACGAACCGCCGCCACCGTAGACGGAATCAGCTGAATTGAGGTTGCATTCAGCACGATCAGCGTCAGCACGGTATCCGGCGCTCCGCTCCGCCCTGCAAGAACATACAGCCGCTCTGACGCACGCAATCCCAACGGCGTTGCCGCGTTGGATAACCCCAGCAAATTTGCCGTTACATTGGCGCTTACTGCTTCCATCGCCTGCTTATCCTGCGATGCACTTCCGAACAAGGGACGCAGAACAGGTGCCATCAGACGGGACAGCCGCTCTGCCAGTCCGGAAGCCTGCAGCAGCTCCATCACACCGCTCCAGAAGCACATCAGCCCGGTGATACTGATCGCCAGCGTGATCGCTTCCGAAGCCCCTGTGGGTACCGCTGCCGTAACCTCTGCCAGCCTGCCCGTGACCGCACCGCATAGCAGCGCCATACAAAGGAACACCGTCCAGATAACGGACAGCATATCGTGTTCCCCCCTTCCGTCCAACATCCCAAGTGAGTGGGATTTGGTAATACATTTTTTATGATGAAGAAATGGAGTGTGTTGAAAATGAAATCCACCGGTATTGTTCGTAAGGTTGATGAACTTGGTCGCATCGTGCTCCCGATTGAGCTGCGCCGCACTATGGGCATCGAAGTAAAGGACGCTCTGGAAATCTACGTTGACGGCGATCATATCGTCCTCAAGAAGTACGAGCCGTCCTGCGTATTCTGCGGTAACGCAAAGGACATTATCCACTTCAAGGGTAAGAATGTCTGCAGCGATTGCGCACATGAGCTCGGTCTGCTTTAAGCCTTTACATAGCAACACTGTCACGCTGCTTCTGTTTGCCGACTTTCCGCTTGGAAAGTCGGTTTTTTTATTTTTCACCGCGTCGCTGCGCTGCTTCGGCGCGGTATTTCGCCTGTGTGGCTCTGCCGCCGCGTATGTGCCGCTCCTGCTTGTTCACCTGCAGAACGGTCTGTACGCGCTCATACAGCTCGGTATTCAGCTTTTGCAGGCGCGTTGTGATATCCTTATGTACGGTTGACTTGGATATTCCGAACCGTGCCGCAGTCTGCCGCACGGTGGCCTTCTGCTCGATCATGTACTGCGCCAGACGGATCGTGCGCTCCTCCGGTAAGCCCTTCACCGCTGTTTCCCTCCTGCCTGATGAGGTTTCATCTGTGACAGTGTATGTTGGTTCGGGGACGGTTAGAACGCATTTGTATCCGTTTAAGGGCAAAAGAAAACGCGCTGCTATTGCAGCGCGCAGTCTGTCGAAAAAGTCGTATAGTCAGCATTTCGCGCGGCAGCGCGCACGAAACAGCATTTGCTCTGCAAATGCTCAAAAAGGGTGAGCATGTATCACCCTTTTTGAACTTCTGGAGGGAGAAAGTTTCTGTATAGGAACTTTCGGACGACTTTGGAACGGCCCACGGTCCGTTCCTGCTTGTCGGCGAAACTGTAGTTTCGCGACAGCCTCAGCGCTGCTATTGCAGCGCGTGCATTCCCTGTGTGTGATAGGTAATCAGCTGATTCAGTCCGGCACGGACCTCGCTCGGGCGAACGCGGTTCTTGAGGATATGCACCGTCCCGTCCACCAGATTACGTGCCATGATCTGCGCCATCATCGGGCTGTTCTCCTCGTCAGCCAGCATGGGCACGATCTTGGACGCAATCAGCTCAATCATTACCGGCCGCAGGTTTTCATATCGAGTGCCGTTGGCCTGCTCCATGATAAGAAGAAGGCCGTATTTCTCCGCCAGCAGCAGTGAGAGTACCTCCTCGGTGAGCAGCATCCGGAATTCCTGCGCGTCCATGTTCAAGTCAAACCGCATGCTGCGGAAGCGCAGGATCATGCGCTTCAGGCCGTCTGCAGCGCTGTCAGTCAGCTCGTAAAACAGCTCCTCCTTGTTTTTGAAGTAGTGGTAGAGATTGCTCTTGCTGATATTTACCTTGTCCGCGATCATCTGCAGTGAGGTGCGGTCGTACCCACGCTGCAGGAATAAATGCTCGGATTCGAGCAGAATTTTGTGTCGAAGTTCGTCTTTTAGTACCTGCACAATAAGGACCACCCGTTCATTTCTTACATTTATTATAAAACAGGGCGACATAAATTGTCAAGAAAGCATAAAAAATTGAGAATGGAAAATGTAGAATCAGCGTGATGTTTTACCTTTGCGTGGGAGCTCAATGTACTCCCCTTACGGGATATCGTGTGCATACCGTTACAAATTGATTTTCAATTCTTCTCAACCAAAAGAGCATAAAAAAAGAACCCGAAAATTCGGGTTCTTTTGCTTTGTACTTACGCGCCGAATACCTTGAGGACAAAGCCTGCGGCAACAGCGGAGCCGATAACACCGGCTACGTTCGGGCCCATAGCGTGCATGAGCAGGAAGTTTGCCGGATTGGCCTTCTGGCCCTCGACCTGCGAAACGCGGGCTGCCATCGGAACGGCAGATACACCAGCCGAGCCGATCAGCGGGTTTACCTTGCCGCCGGTCAGCTTATACATGATCTTGCCGAACAGCAGGCCGCCGACGGTCGAGAACGTGAACGCGATCAGGCCAAGGATGATGATCTTGATGGTCTCCCAGGTCAGGAAGGTGGACGCAATCGCCTTGCAGCCTACCGACAGACCGAGGAAGATGGTGACGATGTTGCACAGCGCGTTCTGCGCGGTGTCGCTCAGGCGGTCGGTTACGCCGCACTCACGCAGCAGATTGCCCAGCATGAGCATGCCGATCAGCGGAGCGGTATCCGGAATCAGCAGGATAACGATGATGGCAACTGCGATCGGGAATACGATCTTCTCGGTCTTGGAGACCTGACGCAGCTGCTCCATCTTGACCTCGCGCTCCTTCTTGGTGGTCAGCAGGCGCATGATCGGCGGCTGGATAAGCGGTATAAGCGCCATATACGAGTACGCCGCAATAGCGATGGCGGGCAGATAATCCGCTGCCAGACGGGAGGCGACCAGAATGGAGGTCGGGCCGTCCGCACCGCCGATGATGGCGATGGCTGCCGCAACCTTGCCCGGGAAGCCGAGCACAAGCGCGAGCAGGAATGCAGAAAAGATGCCGAGCTGTGCCGCTGCACCCAGCAGCAGCGAGGACGGGCGCGCGATCAGCGGGCCGAAGTCGGTCATGGCACCGATGCCGAGGAAGATGATGGACGGATAAATCGCATGCTGGACGCCCTGATAGAACACCCACAGCATGCCGGGACTGGAACCGTCAACCGGTGCATTAAGCAGGCCGGTCAGCGGCAGATTGGCCAGCAGCATGCCGAATGCGATCGGAACGAGCAGCAGCGGCTCAAACTTCTTGCCGATACCCATGTACAGCAGCACGCATGCAATGATGATCATGATCAGGCTGCGCGGGTCCTCCGCGAAGGACGCGAAGCCCGAGCTTGCCAGAATGCTGCCTAATGCACCGAAAAACGAAAATTGCATAGTACGCGCCTCCCGTTACATCGTGCAGAGTGCTGCGCCGGTCTGTACGGAAGCGCCCTTCTGTACACAGACAGAGCCGACCGTGCCGTCATGCGGTGCGCAGATCTCGTTCTCCATCTTCATGGCCTCGAGAATAAACAGCACATCGCCGCCCTTAACAGCCTGACCTGCCGTGCATCGGATATCCAGAATGGTGCCCGGCATGGGCGCTGCAACGGTCTCACCGCCTGCAGGCGCTGCTGCGGGTGCGGGTGCTGCTGCCGGAGCCGGCGCTGCCGCGGGTGCCGGTGCTGCTGCAGCCGGTGCCGGTGCGGGAGCCGCGCCGGTCGGAACTGCGCTTACCGACCCCTTTTCTACTTCTACTTCAAACTGCTTGCCGTTAAGCGATACCTGATATTTCATGTTTCTTTCTCCCCTTAAACCGCCTTGATGGACTTAAATACAAGCTGATCGAGCGGAATGCCCGTTTCGTGGCTGACGATAGCCATAACGCAGGCCGCCTCCACCTCGCTGACGCCTTCCAGCTTGACCTGCGGAGCAGGTGCCGGTGCTGCTGCCGGAGCTGCAGCCGCCGGAGCCGCTGCACCGACCGAAGCCGGATGCGCGGTGTGCTTTTCGAGCGCGCCCATCACACGGGAAATAACAGCGATGACACCCCAGAGAAGTGCCAGCATCAAAAATACAATAACGATACCGGACAGGGCGATCATGAGCGCGTCCAGTACGCTGATTGGATCGTGTACCATGCTCACTTAACCTCCTTGAACGAATAGCTTGCGGTGAAGGTCTGTTCCCGACGCTCAAAGAACTGCTCTGCCTGCTGCGGGAATGCGATATAGGACAGGACGTCCTCTTCACTGCGGGCATGCGTGCCGAGATGCTCGCGTGCAGCCGGAAATTCCGGCTCGAGCGTATCGGCAAAGCGGCCGGTCATCGGCTGCTCGTCACCGAGCACCTGCTTGGCGAGTTCGGGATTGACTTCGCCCGGTGCCTTGCCGTATTCGCCGCGGATGTAGCTCTTGATCTCCTTGCCGATCGACTTATAACGGCCGCCGAGGAGAACGTTGACCGTTGCCTGTACGCCGACCATCTGCGAAAGCGGCGTTACCAGCGGCGGATAACCCATATCGGCACGCACGCGCGGCGTTTCGGCGAGTACCTCATCGAGACGGTCGATTGCGTTCTGTGCCTTCAGCTGTGCCACCAGATTGGACAGCATGCCGCCCGGGATCTGGTACACGAGCGCATCGGTCTTGGTGGACAGGACATACGGGTCGAACATACCGCTCGCCGCGAACTTGTCCTTGACCGGCACGAAAAATTCGTTGATCTCATGCAGCGTTTTGGAATCCACGCCGCAGTCATAGCCCATCTGCTGGAGCGCGTAGACCATGGACTCGGTCGCAGGCTGGCTGGTGCCGCCCGACATGCACGAGGTTGCACAGTCGATGCCGTCCGCACCGGCTTCCGCTGCCTTTAGATAAGTCATATAACCCAGACCGGTGGTCGCGTGTGTATGCACATAAACCGGAATTTTGATGTTCTGCTTGAGTGCGGTAACCAGGTCATAGCACTCCTGCGGAGACATGATGCCCGCCATATCCTTAATGCACAGCGAGTTGCAGCCCATGGCTTCGATCTGCCTGCCGAGCGAAACGAACATCTCCAGATTGTGGATCGGACTCAGTGTGTAACAGATACAGCCCTGTGCATGGCCACCTGCCTTGAGGCATTCGTCCACAGCGGTCTCGATGTTGCGCAGATCGTTCAGCGCATCAAAAATACGGATGATATCCATGCCGTTCTCGATGCACTTGCGGACAAAACGGCGCACGGTATCATCCGAATAATGGTGATATCCGAGCAGGTTCTGACCGCGCAGCAGCATCTGCAGCTTGGTGTTCTTCATGTGAGATTTGATCTTGCGCAGACGCTCCCACGGGTCCTCATGCAGATAGCGCAGGCAGGAATCAAAGGTCGCACCGCCCCAGCACTCAATCGAGTGATAACCGGCCTGATCCATCTCATCGAGAATGCCCTCGAAATCCTCAAACGGCATTCGCGTCGCAATCAGCGACTGCTGCGCGTCACGCAGCACCGTTTCGGTGATGTGCATTTGTTTCACAAGTATGCCCCCTCCTTCGGGAAATAAATGGGTTTCGTGATTCCCCTCATTAACCCCATATATATAATTGTATCATATCACTTTCTGCACCCGCTTGCAAGAATATGATTCCTTAATTTTGCACAGCTGCACTTTACTTTTTTCACCGCATTCGGAATTGACTTTTTGCTCTCAATGCAGTAATATAAATATATCGCGTGCTGCGACTCCGCACGAAAGAGCCGCTCGCGAAAACTTTTGTTTTTATGTCTCAGTAGCTCAGTTGGATCGAGCGTCCCCCTCCTAAGCATGTGTTTTATCACAGAGAATTTTCTCTGGTCGCGGACCGTTGTTAGATAAAGATACGAATGGATTTTGAAATTTACTCATTCAGAGCCGCGCAAAAACGTGAAATATGATACGAAACAAATTTGTCCTTTAAACACTGCATTTCACGCAAATCACACCATTTTTAATACCTGTCTCAGTAGCTCAGTTGGATAGAGCACATGCCTCCTAAGCGGCAGATTGTTCGATTCCTTCGAGCCTTGAAAATTGCATAAAACTTATAAATGTCTCAGTAGCTCAGCTGGATAGAGCACACGCCTCCTAAGGTTGCGTTACAACGGCCACCTCAAAAAAAACTAAATAAGGGATTGCAGTTCGACTTTGATCGGGCTATAATCATATATCAGACACGTCCATATAGCTCAGCTGGATAGAGCACACGCCTCCTAAGCGTGGGGTCGGAGGTTCAAATCCTCTTATGGACGCCAGTGAACAACGCCGAAAGCCTTTGTTTTCAAGGGTTTTCGGCTTTTCTTATATAAAAAGCTACGAAAAAGCTCTTTCACTGTATGAGATAAAATTCTACTCCAAAATTTGATTTTTGACAACCCCTCCAGAATCGAACGGTTGTTATAAGACAAAATCGCCAGCTAATTTTTAGCAGAAAACGGGCTGTTCTTGCTAATGAAAATGCCCTTCCTGCTAATCAGCCCCAAAATCGTGCCAAAAATCCAGCTAATCAAAAAAGGCGGATGTTTTGAATACCATGCAGTTATAGCAGATAAAATTAAATATCGTTATGTACATAGAGCGTCTATTTGCCCCGCATTGGGGATGGATAGGCGCTCTTTTTTTATGCCCAAACCCATGGGCAAATACAAGAGATTGGAGGTGTTTTATTTGAGCAAGCCTGTTTATACCGCAGACAAGCCGAGCGACTGTCATTACTGCTACTTCTGGACGAATGGCAGAAAGGGCTGCCGTCTGGGTAGAAATAATTGCTACTACTTAATCTCTTTGCCGCCGAAACCCAAGTCGGAATGTGATGGCTGTCCCTATGGGCGAGATCACCCGTGCATTGGTTGGTGTACGAAGAAGGTTATGCGTGAAGTGGGGCTTCGTTGATATGGATGTGTATGAACAGGAATACCGCTTCTACTATTTTGCCCGATGTCCTTACGAAAAGACGGATACGACTTTCCGCAGCATTCCGCTGACAACAGAAAGTTTTCCGCAGAAAGAAGGTGGTGAAGCCGTGTGAGTTTTGATTATTTTTACGGTCAGCAATCCGATCTATTCACATTCTATCGAGTTCCGAAGGTGTTGTTCACGAACGAGAGGTTCTGGAATATTTCTGCCGATGCCAAGATGCTGTATGGCATTTTGCTTGACCGCATGAGCCTGTCTGCCAAGAATGGTTGGATAGATAAAAACGGTAGAGTGTATATCATTTTTACAATCGACGAAGCGAAGATGGCTCTGAACTGTGCTGAACAAAAGGCTATCAAGCTGCTCAGTGAACTTGAGAAGAAAGCAGGATTGATTGAACGTAAGCGCCAGGGTTTGGGAAAGCCCAACCTGATCTATGTGAAGAACTTTATCTCTGCTGTGGATTCACAACTCTTGAATTGTGAAAATCACAATTCTGGAACAATGGAAATCACAACTCAAGAACTTCCGAAATCACAATGTAATAATACTGATATTAAAAATACTGAATTTAGTGATACTGATTCTATCTTTCCTTCCGGAAATGGTGGAATGATGGACGAGAATGACCGGTATCAAGAATACTTTGATTATTTCTCGGATCAGCTCAGTATGGATTTGTTGAAGAAGGATTACCCTTACGATTCCGAAATGCTGGATAACATTCTGGAGTTGATCGTTGAAACAGTTTGCACGAAGCGACCGTTGATTCGCATTGGTGCAGAGGAGCGTCCGGCAGAAATTGTCCGCAGTCGGTTTATGAAACTGAATGCCGAACACATTCGATATGTTATGGACTGCTTCAAGGAGAACACCACAAAGATTAGAAATATCCGTCAGTATATGCTGACTACGATATACAATGCGCCGACGACAATAGACACCTACTACGATGCTCTTGTTCGGCACGATATGTCACACGGATATTTGGAAGGAGGATTTAAGAAATTGAAAATGAAGCGAGAGGAAGGAGAGTGACGATAAATGTCGAAAAAAGCAACCATCATTGCGGTGGTCAATCAGAAAGGAGGCACTGGAAAGACCACCACCACCGAGAATCTGGGCGTTGGCTTGGCTCTTGAAGGAAAAAAGGTGCTTCTGGTAGACACCGATCCCCAGGCTTCCCTGACGGTCAGTTTGGGCAATCCCTGCCCGGATGATCTGTCTCCGACACTTTCCGATCTGATGGGAAAGATTATGATGGAAAACCCTATTACTCCCGATGAAGGGATTCTTCATCATCCGGAGGGCGTTGATTTGGTGCCGTCCAACATCGAACTCTCAGGTATGGAGGTAGCACTGGTCAATGCCATGAGCCGGGAAACCATTCTCCGGCAATACCTGGATACAGTCAAACAGAATTATGATTACATTCTTCTTGACTGTATGCCGTCTTTGGGTATGCTGACCGTCAATGCGTTGGCAGCTGCCGACAATGTGCTGATACCGGTTCAGGCAGCATACCTTCCTGCAAAGGGTCTGGAACAGCTGCTTGGAACCATCAACAAGGTCAAGAGGCAAATCAACCCGAAACTGAGGATTGAAGGGATTCTTCTGACGATGGTGGACAGCCGCACCAACTACTCCAAAGACATCAGCAATCTGATTCGGGAGAGCTACGGCGGAAAGCTGAAGGTTTACAAGACCGACATTCCCCGCTCTGTCCGTGCAGAGGAAATCAGCGCAGAGGGAACCAGTATCTTCAAGCATGATCCCAAAGGCAAAGTTGCCGAAGCCTATAAAATTCTGACGAAGGAGGTGTTAAACAATGCAGAAAAAAGGCGCAAACATCAGCTTGAAGGGGTACGATGATATTTTCTCCACCGATCAATCCAGAGCTGAAGCCCAGCAGGAGCGTGTGCAGGAAATTCCGCTTTCTGAGCTACACCCCTTTGAGGGACACCCCTTCCGTGTGGTTGATGATGAAGAAATGATGAAAACGGCAGAGAGCGTCCGAGATTTCGGAGTTCTCACTCCTGCGATTGTCCGTCCTGACCCCGACGGTGGTTATGAAATCGTTTCTGGTCACAGGCGGCACCGGGCATCGGAGCTTGCGGGTAAGGAAACCATGCCTGCGATTGTTCGTGACCTGGACGATGATGCAGCCATTATTTTGATGGTTGATGCGAATTTGCAGAGGGAGAGTATCCTGCCGAGTGAAAGAGCATTTGCTTATAAGATGAAGCTGGATGCGATTAAACATCAAGGTCAACGCACCGATTTAACTTCATCCCAAGTTGGGATGAAGTTGCAGGCAATGGATATAGTCGGTCAGGAGGCAGGAGAAAGCAGAAATCAGGTACACCGTTATATCCGTCTGACCGAACTGATTCCGGAACTGCTGGATATGGTAGATACGGGTCAGATCAAATTCAATCCTGCGGTGGAGCTTTCCTATCTGGCAAGTGAAGAACAGAAGGATTTTCTTTCTGCAATGGATTATGCTCAAGCAGCTCCTTCCCTTTCGCAAGCACAGCGAATTAAAAAGCTCGCACAGGAGGGCGAGTGTACGCTGGATGCGATGTGCGAGATTATGAATGAAATCAAGAAGGGAGAGCTGGACAGAGTAACCTTCAAAACGGATTCGTTGCGAAAATACTTCCCGAAGTCCTATACCAACAAGCAGATGGAGGATAAAATCATTCAGCTTTTGGAGCAATGGCAGAAAAAAAGAGAAAAATCAATGGAAAGGTAAGGTAAAAAATGTTTACACCCAAAAACATTCAGGGCGCTTTGGAAGAACTCTACGACCTTTGCGATCCTGATTATATGGTAGATATGCTCGTAAACTACAGTGAGGAGTTCGATGATATTTCTCCTGCGCTTCTGGCAAAGTCGTTTCAGAAAAATGCCGAGATGATTAGCGAGTATCGAGTATTGTCCTCTGCTGGTGAGGGTATCGACTATCAGGGAAAGGTACTTCTGAACAGCAGAGCCGTGCGGCTTCTGTCCTATGTAGAAGATATGAGCGGCGATGAAAAAGTTCGCACGATTCAGAGCAAGGAGCTGTGGTTAGCAGAAGATATGACATTCTATGTGGTGTCCTGTATGTCTACGATCACGATGGACAAGGAAGAAGCCATTTGTCTTAACGAACACCGCAGCGTGGTTACTACGGTGGAATGCGAGGACGATATTTTCTTCGACATGGGTTCCCTGATTTGCGAACTGGACGATATTTGCTTGTTCGAGCTTTTAGCCGATGTGGATGCGACTATTTATGAACTGTAACAGGTTCATGGATGGTCGCTTTTCTTATTTCCAAAGAAACGGAGGTATCGAAACTTGAAAGAATACGATGTGAAGATCACCGAAACCTTGGAGAAAACGGTTACGGTGCAAGCAGAATCTCACGATGCGGCAGAGGAACAGGTTAGAGCCGCTTATTACAATTCGGAGTACATTCTGGACTCCGAAAACTTTACCGGTGTTGCGTTCGGCACGACCGAGGAACGGGAGGTTCAGAAAGAACAGGCAGATACCATGAATGTGTTGCTGGTAAAGCCGTTCATGTATCCGCAGGCTGTGCAGATCGGCTGTGAGCTGGAGGATTTGCAGAAAGCCGTAGGTGGCGATATTGAGGCAACTTATCCGTTCAATGAGCCGGTTGCACTGGTGATGCACGACGAAGGTAAACTCGTAGGCAAAGAACTGAACCGTGCGCTGCGTGATGATGACGGCGATATTTATGACATTATCGCCGGTGATTTTCTGGTTGTGGGATTGGGCGAGGATGATTTTTGTTCTCTGTCCCCGGAACTGATGAAGCAGTTTGAGGAACACTTTCATCAGCCTGAGACTTTTGTACGCATGGGGCGCAGCATTATGGCGCTTCCCCTGCCGGATGACATGGTGAAGAAAGAAGATGCACCTGTCAAAGCTGATTCGGTTCCCCACAAAAGTAACCCTGACCGAGATGTTCTGTAAGGAGGTTCTTATGCAAAGAAATTCGACGATTGGAGAGCTGATGGAGCGAAAGCGGATTCAGGATGGTGCCAAGGAGTACCAGGGACATACCTATATGGACTTGGCACGATTTGATGACGCCACCAAGCACATGATTATTTTCGATGTGCTGACCGATGAATCGCCTGTCGGTTGGAAAGGCGAAAGAAATCGCCTGTATTTGAGCGATGTGGGTTATCAGAAGGCTCTGGATAACCAGAAAGCTGGCAATATCAAGATTATCAGCCATGCCGCAGTTGCCAAGGGCAATCTGTATTACGACCACAGAGATATGGCACGATAATCTGTTCACTCTACTGCTTGCAGGAGGTGATGAATCATGCAGGAAGAAGTTGAAAACAGAACAGTAAACCTGGCGATCAGCACAACCAAGCTGACGGGGCGCACTATCATTGCCGGTATCCGCAAGTATTTGCAGCACCGGGAAAAAGTGAAGATGAAAAAGGCACGAGACCCTGCCGTTCATGGAAAGCAATCCGTGAAACAGCTTTTGGGACAGAATCAGGGTGCTACGAATGTTGAGATCGACAAAGAGAGTATCCGTGATTTTGAAAAGCTCGCCAAGAAGTATGGCGTGGACTTTGCCGTAAGAAAAGATAAGTCCGTTGATCCTCCCCGGTTTCTTGTTTTTGTCCGTTCTAAAGATGCAGATGCTTTGGATGCAATCTGCAAGGAACATCAGGCAAGGGCATTAACCAAGAATGAAAAGCCGAGCGTTCTGGCGCAGCTGAAGAAGTTCAAGGAAATTGTCGCAGCGATTCCGAAGAAGGTTCGAGAGAAGAAACAGGAGCGTGATCTGTGATGGATAAGAGAAAAATGAAAAAGCTCCTGATTCTGAATTTACCGTATTTTCTGGTAGGGTTGTTCGCTACGAATTTAGGAGAAGCATGGAGATTGGCTGAGGGGGCAGATTCATCTGCGAAAATCCTCAGCTTTTTTCATGCCCTTCCGATAGCCCTGAACAATCCGTTTCCCAGCTTTCACCCGTTGGATTTGCTGATTGGTATTCTCTGCGGCGCAGGACTTCGGCTGGCTGTCTATCTAAAAGGCAAAAACGCAAAGAAGTACCGACACAATGTTGAGTACGGTTCTGCTCGTTGGGGAACGGCAAAAGATATTGAGCCGTTTATTGCACCAAAGTTCGAGGACAATGTGATCCTGACGAAAACGGAGCGGCTGATGATGAGCAATCGCCCGAAGAATCCTGCCAATGCCCGAAATAAGAATGTTCTGATTATCGGCGGTTCGGGTTCCGGTAAAACTCGCTTTTGGTTGAAGCCAAACCTTCTCCAGATGCACAGTTCCTATGTGGTCACTGACCCGAAAGGCAGCATCGTGATTGAGTGCGGCAACGCCCTTTTGAAGCATGGCTACACCATCAAGATTTTCAACACCATCAACTTTCAGAAGTCGATGCACTATAACCCATTTGCCTATATCCATTCAGAAAAAGACATTCTGAAACTGGTGACAACGCTGATTGCCAACACAAAGGGTGATGGAAAAGCCGGTGATGAGTTCTGGACGAAGGCGGAAACGCTGCTCTACTGTGCCTTGATCGGATATATCCACTATGAAGCTCCGGTTGAGGAACAGAATTTCTCCACCCTGATTGAGTTCCTGAACGCAATGGAGGTGCGGGAAGATGATGAGGAGTTCCAGAACCCGGTGGATCTGATGTTTGAAGCCCTGGAAAAGAAAAAGCCGAATCACTTTGCAGTCCGTCAGTATAAAAAATACAAGCTGGCTGCCGGCAAGACCGCTAAGTCGATTTTGATTTCCTGCGGCGCTCGTCTGGCTCCTTTTGATATTCAGGAGGTCAGAGATGTGACTGCCTATGACGAGTTGCAGTTGGATACTCTCGGAGATAAGAAAACGGCGCTCTTTCTGATTATGTCAGATACGGATGCGACGTTTAATTTTTTGATCTCCATGATTTACACACAGCTGTTCAACTTGTTGTGCGAGAAAGCAGATGATGTGTACGGCGGCAGACTGCCGGTTCATGTGCGCTGCTTGATTGATGAGATGGCAAACATCGGTCAGATTCCCAATCTGGAAAAACTGGTAGCGACAATCCGAAGCCGTGAAATATCGGCTTGCCTTGTTCTCCAGGCACAATCACAGCTGAAAGCCATTTATAAAGACAATGCCGATACCATCATCGGCAACATGGATTCCCGAATTTTCCTGGGTGGTTCTGAGCCAACCACGCTCAAAGAACTGAATCAGGCATTGGGAAAAGAAACTATCGACACCTACAACACCTCCAACACCAGAGGTAACAGCCCGTCTTACGGCTTGAATTATCAGAAGTTAGGCAAAGATATGCCATAATTCATGGTGACGAGTTCAGTTGCCTTGAATAACAGATGAACAGGGACACGATCAACTGGATTCGGATAAAACGAAAACAGGAGGTCGCTATGGAGAAATTGAAAAAGCATATCCATGATGACAGTAACGGTCTGGACTATGTTCTGGTCGGAGACTACTATATTCCAGACTTACAGCTGCCGGAGGAAAGCCGCCCAATCGGACGGTGGGGACGGATGCACAGGGAATATCTGCAAGAGTATTGTCCCGACCGGTACAATGAATTGCTTCTGTCTGGAAAGCTGTGGACATATCTTGCCGATCTGGATGAGCAGGCACAGAACCGTCTGGATTGTATCATTGCCCAGATAAAAGAAACAGAGGGAGTCACGGAGGAATTGAAAGCAAAAGACCAGCTTGCATGGGTCGGTCACATGAACAGCATACGCCACCGGGCAGAGGAAGTCATTCGGTCTGAGATGATTTTCGTCTGAGAAGGTGGAAAAACTGAGGCCATTCACTTTTATAGTGGATGGCCTTTTTGCTACCTGCGCTTTTTCTTTTTTGGCATATAATACGGCTGTGACTTGGCTTTTCCCCGCATATTGTTTGGGTTTTTAAGCAGTTTGGACAGGCTCAGTATCCGCAGAAAAGCCGAAAAGTCCTCGGATGAAATTTTTTCAAAAGGAATCTGCATTTTATCACAGAACTCATGGATCATAGCTTCTGTGTCGGTTCCCATCTGTATGGCCTGTTCAAAATTCTCTTTGACCTCATCCAGTGTTGGCTGTGGGTCGGCTGTGGTCTTGTCTTTCAAATGGGCTTCCCGTATATCCCGGACAATGCTGTCCAGATCATCATGAAGGATATGGCTGTAAAAATCGTTCTCCTGTACCTGACCCAATTCCAGCGTCCGCATATACAGATCATTTTCTCCAGGTGCGTGTTCTTTAAGAATGGTCTGCCGGGTAGCTTCCAGAATCAGATTCATCTGGTTCACCCGCATATCAGCGATCTGGTCAATAAAGATTTCCATATCAACCATCAGCCGCAAAAAATTTGGATGAGTCGCCAGTTCACAAAGCAGGCGGTTGTTGATCTTTCCGCTGCTCAAAAGTTCCACCATAGCGTCACTCAGATGCAGAGCTTGAAGCTCCGTGTTTGGGTGATTTTTATTTTCTGACACGCCCATCAGATAATCAGTGGACACTCCGTAAAACTTTGCCAGTGTCGCAATCGCAAATGGGCTGATGTCTTTGTAGTCATCGCTCTCATATTTCCCCAGTGCCGACTTAGACAGGCCGGTCTGTTCTGCCAGCTGTTCCAGCGTCAGGTGCTTATCCACCACTCGCAGGTCTTTGAGCCGTTCCGGGATTGACAGTTTTGTGTACATCAAAGCACCTCCTTGCCATCGGTTTTTGTTTTTCATTATAGCACATTTCCGAGAGCGTGGAAATATGCGGTTTTCATGTGCTTTTCCTGCGTCTTGGACATACGGGAGCAGCCCTCTTTTTTCGGTAAACTGGTTCTTGTCAGGAGACATAGAACCTTGAAAAATGAATGACCGACTGCAAGGGGGACGACCTCCGGGGAAGTGACGCCACGATAAGAGCGCACCAAAGAGGACAATACGCTGGGAGAGAATCCGGGCAGGAATATTTTGCAGACAGACCGGCAGACAGAAAAATAAACGATGCGGAACATACCGCATCAAATGAATGGAGGTAGATCATTATGAAACTGAATATGAAGGAAAAGAAAATTCTTTACGCTTACGCCTGCCCCAGCCATCACAACACAGTGACAAGGCTGAAATGGCTGACAGCATTGACTGTTGACCCGGAGGCGAAAAGCCAGATGCTTCATCTTGCTCGTAAAATTGAGACAGAGACAGAGGAAAGGTGGTACGAAGCCTTTTACCATCATCTGCGTATGGAGATGGACGAATACCGCCGGATTAGACGCAGTCTGCGTGCGCTGAAAGCAAACACCGATTATGAGGAGGAACTGTATGAGGAAGCTGTCTAAATATGAAAAAGAAACCATCATCAACTGGAATGAGGGCGAGACGATTGCCAGTATCTACACCTTCAATGCCAGCTTGAAACGCAGACTGGAGGATTTCAGCCGGAAGTACCCTCTGCTGTGCCGCTTGGAACGCAGTACGCCGGAAGGTAGCGTGACCTATGTGATGGACAAGTCACGACTTTCGATCCGGCTGGTGCCGCCGTACAGCGAAGAACGGCTGGCAGCTGCAAGGGAGTACGCAAAAGAGCATGGCTTTCAGGTCATACAGACAGAAGAAAAAATCGCTTAAAATGAGGGCGATTTACGAAAAAATATCGGGTCTGCACCCGCTGTTTTGATCGGCAATTTCCGCAGGCGTATTCTGTATCCACTTCTCGCCTATGGGCGTAAATGTACGGATACGGAGCCGGTGAAACTGGCAAAAACCGCTTCTGCGGTGAAGGCCAGCTTCGCCGGTGCGGGAGTACAGAGGGCAGCCAGCCCTTTGTGCCGGGGTGCAGGGGCGGCAGCGCACTGCTGGGGTCAAGGGGCAATGCCCATTGGCGGGTTGAGGGCAGCCAGCCTCATCGGGTCAAGGGTGAAACGCCTTGCCCAGGGAAAGTTGATGCCTGCGTCAACTTATACTGGGTATTACCTGACGCAAAACTTCGCAGGTCTGGCGGCTTTGCCGCCCTCCCCAGCCCAGAACATCTTTGCAGGAAGGAGGAAAAATGTTTGAAATTAACAAGACACAATGGACGATCTGGGAAGCATGGCACTTACAATCCCCGGCACAATGACCGTCGGTTCGATGTAGAAAATAGCGAACACATTGACGCTGAGCGTGCCAGACAAAATGTGTACTGGGATTGTTACCGGGGCTTTACCACCCACGACTTTCGGGAAAACCCAGAGCAGCCGGATTTCAGCTTTGAGGAAATTGAACGGATGTATTACTACGAGCATTATGCCGACCATGTCAATGCTCAGAACGCCCGGAACGAGAAAACCCGGCACATTGAGCGCAATCGCACTGTGGATGATCTTTTGAAAAATAACAAGACCTGTCCAGAAGAAAGCATCTACCAGATCGGCACTATGGAAGAATCCGTTCCGCCAGAGACTTTAGCGCTCATTGTCAGTGAATTTTATGAGGAATTTGAAAACCGTTTCGGTTCTCATATCCACATTTTAGACTGGGCGCTCCATCTGGATGAAGGAACTCCGCACATCCATGAGCGCCATGTATTTGACTGTGAAAATCGGTATGGAGAGCTGTGCCCCCAGCAGGAAAAGGCGTTGGAGGAACTGGGTATCCCTCTCCCTAAACCGGAACAGCCAAAAGGAAAGCACAATAACCGGAAACAGACTTTTGATGCAGTCTGTCGGATAATCTTATTTGACGTTGC
Source organism: Butyricicoccus sp. AF35-5AC (assembly GCF_003477715.1). Lineage (NCBI taxonomy): Bacteria > Bacillati > Bacillota > Clostridia > Eubacteriales > Butyricicoccaceae > Butyricicoccus > Butyricicoccus sp. AF35-5AC. The sequence continues at coordinate 12,357 of NZ_QUDX01000011.1, read as the reverse complement.
CAAACGGCATGGGCTGCATCTGGAACAGGAGCCGTCTTATGGTGGGCGTGACTATTTGGAAAAGCAGGATTATATCCTGATGAAGCAGAAGGAGCAGCTGGCGACACAGGAACAAAAGCTGGAGGAACTGACGCTAAAAATTGAGGATGTAGAAACCTTGCTGGAAGATGTTTCCGGTGCAGCCTATGACAAGGCGGTGGAGGTTGTGACCGACAAGGTTCGGGAACAAACCCAGCTTGAAGATATGGAAGTAATTGAGAAATATCGAAAGAGCGTGGTATCGCCCAATGCCAAAAATTCGCCAGAAGTTGTGAAGATAGCGAACACTCTGCTGAGTAGGGTGCGAGAAAAATTACAGCAGTCTGCTGAAAAAGTTCTCAAAAAGGTACAGGCGGTGCTGTTAAAACCGGAGGTCAAACAGGCTGGCAAAGAGCAGATCAAAAATAAAGCCAGAAAATCCATTAAGGAGAAGCTGGCACAAGGCAAACTGGACGCTGATCGGGAGAACCGGGAGCGCTGGGAGCGTGAAGGACGGATTGCTCCAACAAGAAAACAGGATATGGAATTGTGAGGCATCTGATTTTCTATGGAAACCGGATGCCTTTTGCATTGTTTGGAGGTGGAAGAAACGAATGTATTTGAAGCAGTAAAACAGTCTGTTACCACAAGGCAGGCTGCTTTGGTTTATGGAATTTCAGTAGGACGCAACGGGATGGCTTGTTGCCCGTTTCACGATGACAGGCATCCCAGCATGAAGGTGGACAGACGGTTCCATTGTTTTGCCTGTCAGGCAGATGGAGATGTGATTGATTTCACTTCCCGTCTTTTTGGACTAAGCAGTAAAGAAGCTGCCTTAAAGCTGGCAGAGGACTTCTCAATCAGCTTTGACCGCAAAGGCCACGATCCGCCACAAAAGAGAGTAATCAAAAGAAAAATCAGCGAGGAAATGCGATACCGGCAGGCAGAGCAGAAATGCTTTCGGGTGCTGTGCGACTACCTGCGTTTGCTGGAACGATGGAAAGAAGAATATGCGCCCAAACAACCGGAGGATGACTGGAATCCTTTGTTTGTGGAGGCTCTGCACAGGCAGCCATATATCGAATATCTGTTGGATCTTCTTCTGTCTGACAGCATAGAAGAACGAGCTTTTGTAGTTGCGGAGTATGGAAAAGAGGTGAGGAAAATTGAACAGCGAATATCAGAGTTTATCGCCAGCCACCCAGCAGGCTGTGATGAGCGCAGCCGAAGCCATAGCGCCGGAACAGAGCGTTGATAAGGTGCGGCAGAGCCTTTCTGTTACCGACAAGGGAAAAACAGCCAACACCATCGACAACTGCCGGATTGTGTTCTGCTGCGATCCACTCCTGCGGGATGCCATCCGGCTTAATCTCCTGACAGACCGGGTAGACATTGTACAGGACTTGGGCTGGCGCAGGAATACCAGCGCTCTGACGGATACTGATGTGAAATATCTTCTCCTCTATTTTGAGAGAAACTATGAGCTGACCAGTGAGAAAAAGATCACGGCTGCCCTTTCTATCGTAGCAAACGAAAATTGTTACCATCCAATTCAGGATGTGCTGAACAGTCTTGTCTGGGACGGTACACCACGCATCCGATCCTGTCTGCACCATTTTCTTGGTGCTGATGAAAGTGACTATGTGGAAGAAATGCTGAAACATTTCCTGCTGGGTGCTATACGCCGGGTATTCCGTCCCGGTTCCAAATATGAAGAAATGCTTTGTTTGGTGGGCGGTCAGGGTGCCGGGAAGTCCACATTCTTCCGACTGCTGGCGATCCGGGACGAATGGTTCTCTGATGACCTGAAGAAGTTGGATGACGACCGGGTATTCCAAAAGCTACAAGGTCACTGGATCATTGAGATGTCAGAGATGCTTGCCACCAGCAGCGCAAAGAGCATTGAAGAAATCCGTTCCTTTATTAGCCGACAGAAGGAAACCTACCGGACACCTTATGAATCTCAGCCTAAAGACCGGCTTCGGCAGTGCGTGTTCGGTGGTTCCTCGAATACCCTGGACTTTCTGCCGCTGGATCGAGCCGGGAACCGGCGCTTTCTCCCAATCATGATTTACCCGGAGAAGGCAGAGGTTCACATTTTGGAGGACGAGGACGCTTCCAGAGCGTATCTGTTGCAGGTATGGGCAGAAGCTATGAGCATTTACCACAGCGGCAAGTATTCCATGAAATTCAGCAAGTCCATCCAGCGTCAACTGGTGGAGGTGCAGAAAGACTTCATGCCGGAGGACACCGAAGCTGGACAGATACAGGGATTTCTGGAACACTACACCGGAAACATGGTCTGCTCAAAACAGCTGTTCAAGGAGGCGCTGGGACATACCTTTGATGAGCCGAAGCGGTGGCAGCTCCACAATATCAATGAGATCATGAACACGGTCGTGACCGGTTGGAAGCCTTTTTCCAATCCCCGGATGTTTGCCGGATATGGCAGACAAAAGGGCTGGGAACGGGACACTTCCGGCAACGAACTACCCAGCAACGAAGGTGGATTTGTAGAACTGAGTGAAGAAGAATGCCGTCAGCTGGAACTTCCGCAGGAGTGGATCGCCTGACAAGGACGGTCTGTTGCCGGGATAGTTGCCAGTTGGTTGCCGGGTTCGTTGCTGATAAATTTATGGTTTTGATATGGAAAAAGCCCGTAAATAAAGGATTTTTATTATCTATCTATGTTTCCGGCAACGAAAGCAACGAGATTTTACAAGAAAATTTGAAAAGTAAGAAATCAGGGTCAGACGATAGTTTACAGGTTTTTTGATGTCCGTTGCCGGACTTCGTTGCCACAGCTACCGTCTGATCCCCTATTCTATGGAGGTAGCCTATGGAGAAAAACAAGAAGCAGAATAAAAAAGTCCAGTTTGTAGTGGTTCGTGAGTTTTCTGGGGACAAAACCATGCGGGAAGCCTTTGAGCAGCTGATCGAGCGTCAGACCTGCGAACACTTCGAGGAATGGTTAGAGCATCAGGAAATGGCACGAAAAGCGGCGTAAAGCAGTTGAATCATGGACAGGGGCATGGTATTATAATGGTATCGTGTCCCTGTTCATAGAAGGAGAACACTATGAGCAGGAAAAAACAAGTGAATCAGAAAATCACAGCCCTTTATTGCCGTATCTCTCTGGAGGATGGCGGCGATAATGAGAGCATGAGCATCAGCAACCAGAAACTTATGCTCCGGGACTTTGCCGAAAAAAACGGAATGTTCCAGTATGAGTATTATGTGGATGACGGTTATACAGGCCGCAATTTCAACCGCCCTTCTTTTCAGCGCATGATTGCCGATATTGAGGCGGGAAAGATCGGCTGCGTTATCACCAAAGACCTGTCCAGACTGGGCAGGAATTATATCGAAGCTGGCAGCTATATCGAAATCTTTTTCCCAAAACACAATGTACGCTATATCGCCATTACAGACGGAGTGGACAGCCTGACCCGTCAGGAAATGGACATTACGCCGTTTAAGAATATCCTGAACGATATGTACAGCCGGGATATTTCCAAAAAGGTGCTGGCAGGGCGTATGACCCGTTCCCGGCAGGGGAAGTTTTGTGGTGGGCAGCCGCCCCTCGGTTTGATGCGTGACCCGGAGGATAAGGGGCATTTGATCCGTGACCCTGAGACAGCACCGGTAATCCGAAAAATCTATGATATGGCGCTGGATGGCTGGGGATGTATGCGGATTGCAAAGCAGCTCATGGATGATAAAGTCCCAATCACCAGAGTAAAAAGTAACACAGAATGTGATGTAAATTACTATTCATGGGGAAGTGCAAGAATCAGCCATATCCTGCGGAATCCCTTTTATAAGGGCGCACATCTGGTCTGCCGGACACATCAGAAAGGGATTCGCTCCAACACCTATGATATTATCCCTCGTGAGGACTGGGAAATTATCGAGGATTGCCATGAAGCAATCATCTCCCCGGAAGAATGGGAGCAGGTGCAGGAAATCATTGACCGCAGACCAACCATTATGAAGGGCAACTCCTGCCCCTTTTATAACCTGTTCCACGGTATCATTTATTGTGCGACTTGCGGAAAGTCCATGCAGGTGCGGTATGAAAAGGTTGGCAGAACCGGAAAGAACCGTTTTACCGGCGAACAGCGGGAACCGATTGATAAGGCGTATTATATCTGCCAGACCTATAACAGGCTGGGCAAGAACGCCTGTACCAGCCACAAGATCGAAGCCAGAGATTTATACAATCTTGTGCTGAAAGATATTCAGGAGCTGGCAAAGACTGCTCTCAAAGATGCCGATGCTTTTTATCAGCGGCTGAGCAACCGGATGGAGCGCCGGTATCTTCTGGACGCTTCCCAGACACAGAAGGAATGTCAACGACTGGAAAGCAGGAATCGTGAAATTGATGAGATGTTTCTGAGCCTATATACCGATAAGGCAAAAGGAATCTTGACTGAGCAGCGTTTTATGAAGCTGACAGCAACACTGGAGCAGGAGCAGGAAGCTAACCAGAAGCGCCTGCGAGACCTGCTGTTGATGATGCGCCACTCTGACGAACAGGAAAATGAAGTCCGCACCTTTATCAAAGAAATCCGGCGTTATGCAGCCATTGAAGAACTGGATGAAGCGGTGCTGAACCGGCTCATCAGCAAAATTTTGGTGGGCGAAGTCAAGAAGATTGACGGACAGAAGGTGCAGGAAGTCAGAATCGTTTATAACTTTGTCGGAGAAATCCCGGAGATTACAGCATAATCATTTCGCCTCATCTTTCAATCAGCGAGGGATGAGGCTTTTCTTTTTGTAAAATTGCAATAGATATATTCATAATTTATTTACAATTAAATTCCTAGCCGTACAGCAGAAAAATGATGACGAAAGATCATGCAAATGCTATAATGTTTGCATATAGATATGACAATTTGACCATATCGGAATCTTTATTCAAACAGATGATTGGAGATATTGCTATTATGAGAAATCCATGGCCAATTTTCAGCATTGCGGCTCTCTCCGGAGCTGCGTGCTTGATTTATGATCACTTTTTTTCTTACGAGACTATGTGGATTGCTGTTGTAGTGTTCCTTGTGCTGCTGGCTCTATGCTTTTTCGCATATTGCAAATATGAACACTGGCTGGCAAAGAAACTTAACCCCTATGTGGTGGCATATCAAAGCGATCACAACCTTGAGAATTTGAAACATGGATTGGATCGCTGGCGTCCTTGGGCACTCAGCAAGCATTCCAAAAACATCATTACAGCGAACTGGTTCTCCGCTCTGCTGGAACAACAGCGCTGGACAGAAGCGGAAGAAACTTTGGAGCAGTTTTTGCACCGAGCAAAAAATACGCAGGATAAACTGGGGTATCACCTACTTCGTGAAGATTACGCAAGGGCGATCGGAGACACTGAATTAGAGAAGCAGGAACGACTTCTAAGCGAACAGCTAAAAACCCAGCTTGGAAATAAAAAGGGAGAATCAAGAATACCCGCAAGCGCCAAAGAGAGTAAATATGCTTTCTTTTGCTGGCTCTCTTTCAGCGTTGGTCTGGCACTGTTCGGAATCATCAGCAATATCGCCACCGGGGACTCAATCCTTGGATCGTTTGGAGCCGGAGTTTTTATTTTGGGCTTGTTCTCGTTCCCAGTCTGCTTGATCTGGCTGATTCTCTGGTTGATCCGGCGCAGAAAGGAGGCTGCTAAATGACTTATATCCTCCCGGTACTCTATGTAATTGTGTCTTATACATTCTTTCTTTTGGCAGTTCATTTTGGCAATGCAATCACATTGCAGATAGTATCGATCCTTCTGCCCTTTATTATGGGGATCGTCAATTTGATTGTTGTGCTGACCGTAGGAAGAAAGTGGTCGAGAAAAACATTGCTGAACTGCACTTTGATCATCAAGTATGGACTAATCCCGTTCTACCTGATCGGAGGGAGCATCACTGTATATGTAACGCTGATGGCATTCTTCCCATTGCCGCTGATGGCGTTGTTCGGACTGGTAACCATTGTTTTTTTGATTTTGGGATACGGGATTCTATTAGGGGCAGCTCCCTATGCTATCGCTTATCTGATAAAGTCATGCAAAGACGGCATACATCCGAAATGGTTGGCGGTTTTAGCTGGAATCTGCCAGTTCTTCTTTTCCTTTGATGTACTTGCAATGATGGTTCTGACATTAAAGGAGCGGCACAGGGTCAAAACGACGATTGCCGTTTTCTGTGCAATGTGTCTTGCGCTCCTGCTTATCGTACTCTATGTGGTCATGACGCTGATAGGGGCATAATCGACCTTTATATAGGATATGAGTTGTTCATACATAAAACAAATTTGATAGAATCGCAGAAAGGATTTACGCTTATGAAAAAACAATGGATTGCTTTACTGACAGGATGTGTGCTGGTATGCAGTATGCTGGCCGGATGCGGCTCAAAACCTCAGACATCAGCTCCGGCAGCTGCGGGCAGCGATAAAGGCTGTACGGATGAGGCCATTCTGTCTCAGCTGAAAAATGACGGGACACCTGAGTTCGTACTGGATGGTACTTACTATACGCTTCCTTTGGAAACTTCCCAGCTGATACAAGCCGGCTGGAGTTTGGAAACGGAAGAATATGATGCAGCAGAGGTTTCTCTGCAACCCGGCGAGCGTATTTATGGGGAACTTTCCAAAGACGATCAGGAAATAGATGTTGCAATCGTAAATGCCGGGACAGAGCCATGCAAGCCTGCTGAGGGCGGAACGGTGGTAGAACTGGAATACTCTGCCGATAAGGATCAACCAAATCCTGATTTCTTTGTAACGCTCAATGGGATCAACTGTGCGATGTCCAACGCAGCTTTACAAAAGGCGCTGGAAGGTGTAGACGGATATAAACTGAATTCCGCAGGAAATATCGACATCAATCGTACTGATGATGATGATGAAATTGCTGTTTATAAAGTCATTCTGGATGATGACTACACAGCAATCACGCTTGCTTCGGACAATGTTTTTGAATACAAGGATTATCAGCCGCAAGAGGTAAAAGAACAGGCATCTAATGAAAAGATTGCCGCTTACAAGGATACTACAAAAGCCGAGATGGAGCCGTATGCTCAGGATTTCAATGCGATCATCGAGGGATATGAAGAAAATATGGTCGTTGGATTTTACAGTGAAGGTACTATTTGGGGCGAAGAAGTCGGTGAATATAAATCTATTGCCGGAACGCCGCTCGCTTCGGATGTGTCTCTCTACATCGCAGAGGATACAACCGGCCAGCTCTACTGTATTGCTAACCAGATTTTGAATGAAGATGGTACTGTAAGCACTGCCATTGAGCTTGAGGAAGGCGATCAGGTCAAGGTTTGGGGTTATGCTTCACAGTATCTGGAATTGCAGGAAGGTCTGAAAATCGTCGTGGTTCAGCCTGGTATCATTGAACGCAACGGCGAACTGGTGATCCTGGACAAAAATTTGAAAGCAGACTAATGCTTTTGAACGCCGGGTGCATCTATCAAAGGATTGCATCCGGCGTTCTCAACTTAAAACAATAATTAGGAGGAACAATTATGCTTACAATGAATGAAAAAGATAAAAATGAAATGCTGGAAGCCATTTTGAAGGAAAACGAAGCCTATCAGTGCAAGTTATGGGCGGTCATCATGGCCGGAGCTGATACCTATGCACTGATTGGAGGACTTTCTACACTGACGGGGGGTGCTGCCGCTGCATTAGGCGCACTGAGCAATGCTTACTGCTATCTGGGAGTTACCGAGAAACACCTGAATATGGTCATTGTAAATTCCGTCAATGTCTCAAAAATTGAAAACCGGCTTTCTCTGCCCTTAAGCAGCATAACAAAGGCAGAAGTCAAGGGTGGGCTGCTGCCCGGAAGAAAAGTCGTAATGCTGCATTTTGGAAAAGAAAAAATGAAAATTTCTTTGATGAACAATGCGATTGGCTCTGATATTCAGGGGCAGAAAGAAAATGTTGAGATGTTCTGCCAGATTGTTTCCAAACTCGGATAACCAGTATTATAAAGTGAGAGGAATCAGAGTATGAAAAAAATCTTAATTGTGTTATTAACTATGGTGCTGCTCCTTGCTGGATGCGGCAAAAATGGGGCTTCATCGCCGCAATCTCCCTCTGATGAATCTGTGGCGGATCAGCAGGAACCTTCTTCTTCCGAAACCGAAATATCATCTGAAGATCACGCGATTCCCGGAAGTTATACCGTCCCGGATGGATGGGAGAAATCTGAGAAGCATTCTACTGATTCGCAGATTTTCTATATAGAGGAAGGCCACGAAAATGATGAAAAGCCGGACAACATCTCCATCCATGTAGGAAAGAACAAATATAGTCTGGATGAGCATGAGCAGTTTCGGGATGCGATCGTCCAACAGATTTTGATGCAGCTGGATGGTATTGAAGCACAACTGAACGGGGATGGAACCTATACCGAGCAGGGGGATCTGCTTTATATCTTTACCATCGACGAGGGCGATATTGTCACCACGCAATACTATATTGTAAAGGATTACGGGTTCTGCCTGATCCAGCTTACAAATTTCAGCGGATCAGAAACCACTGAACAGGCCGCCAGGGACATGGTAGATAGCTTTGTTTGGGATACAGAAGGATAAATTGATACAGGAACAGTGATTTTATAGGAAAACGACGAAGATGGAGAAACGAAAACTTTCAGGAAAAACAATTTTGAAGCTGGCAGGGGCACTTTTGGCTCTGGCTTATTTGGGATTCTATTTTTATGTAGGTATTACAGGAAAACTTCCTTATATGCACGAAACTGTACATATCATGCGATACGGAGATCGTAAAAAATGGGTGGCAGGTGGTATGACAGCAGCCATGATTCTTGGTATATGTATCAACTCTGCGCTTAATGACTTAAATCTCAAGAGGATACGCAAGGAGTCATTTCTACCCTTGTTTTTCACTATGATTTTTCCGATTATCCTCCTTCTGCTTCTGGAAGCTTTTCTGGATAATGGCTGGCTTGGGATTGGCATTTATGCCAGTGTTGCAATCTTCATGTGTGCGACTGCATGGATTCCACTGATCCTAAGAAAATGGATCACCCATCTACTTTTGCGTGGCAAACCTATGAGTGGCAAACAGCAAGTGCGGATCATTGAGTGGATTCATTTTCATCCACTGAGAAAGTTGCTGGTTTTCGGGCTGTGGGGCTTTGGCGTTGTACTGGTTCTGCGTGGCATCTGGGTAACGGCAACCGGGAAAATCGAAATGGATGGAGAGCTTTTTCTGTTTTTACTTGGCACAGCAGTTCTGGTTGTAGCGCTGTTTCAGAAAATGAGACGCTATATCTGCACGCCTTACCGGAACATACCGGTACTGAATCAGATTCTCAGCAAAAATCAGCTGGAACAGCTGCTGGATGGAGAACATTTTGAACCAATAGAGTTTGAAGATGAGGGCATGAAAAAGTATCTGGAAATATACCAAAGCCAGAACTGGATGCTGATTGGCGGTAAGCTACTCTCAAAAAAGCTGGCTTTATGGTTCACAATGAATCGGTTCAGGAACCATACTTCCCTGAAGGTACTTTACCTTAACGGCATGACTGCCAAAGCAAAGGTCGATCTGGATATTCGAGGGGACCGGTACACGGAGTTTACTGCTGTGCTGAAAGAATTGATTGGATACGAAGGCACACTTAAACTGTATGAAAAAGAAGAACAGCTGGCACAGAAATTTGCGTCCTTTTTCCCAGAGCAAACTTCCGAACAAGATCGTGTCGCTGCTTTTCTTTCTCAGGATGTGACGCTGATCTGGCAGGATTACATTCAGACCTTCTCTCCGCCGCCAGATCCCCGAAAGAAAAAACGGAGTAGACGGGAACGGGAATAAAAGATTTTCTTCATTTTTCAATGGAGAAAGGCTTACGAAAATAAAGAGGATATAACTTGGAGGTTACCTATGAACTATGATATGAATATGATTAAATACCGCAAAAGTGGGTTTTTCAGAATTGCAGCAGCTATTCTGATGATCTGTTTTACACTACTTTGGCTTACCGCTTGCGCCGGTACTACTGACAGCAAAGATAATAACGATGATAATGCACTGATACAAGGGACATGGGAAATAGATACCGGCTCTGGTGCTGGTTATAAATTCGTTGACGATAAGTTTATGTGGTTAAAATCCATCGAGAATGTTAACGATAACTACTGGTACGGAGATGTTGAGTATTATAAAGGTGCTGAAGCAATGGAAATAGCAGGACTAACAGAGGAGGAACTTAAGAGCAGCCTGCCAGGTCTTAAACCTGAAAACATTTTTGTAACAAAATTAGATCCCGAAAAAATCATTACCGATGGTGAGGATAAAACTGCTACCAATATGAACGACCAAACCTTATGGACTCGCTTATGGCTTATTGAAGAAAATGAGGACAGTGTTGCTGCGGTAGTGTTTGATTTAGAAACTTTTAGTATGGAGAGCTACACTAAAGTTAAGTAAAACCAGAAATTTGAAGTTGTGTAATTGAAATGTCACAGATGTATTGGGAGAAAGAGTTATGGTTATAAAGAACTAGGAAGGAGAAATATTATGGCTGTTGATAACGCAAGTCAGATTGATGCAATCGCAAACGATAAAGAAAATGCTTGTTTGGTACTCCTTATTACCGACCATTTGAATTGGGACAATGAGTTTGAACACTTGAAGATTTTACAAGATAAAATCAATGCGTATGTGGCTTTTATCGAAAGCGAACAGTACGATGAAATATACCCCAATGCTGATTTTAAGATGGCTATGATAGAAATCCATTTCAAGTATGATATAACAGATAACTGCCAGAAATTTTTGCAAGTAGTTCAAGATCAATTAGGACGGATAGGGATAAAAATCAAGGCACAGATTAGCTAACAGTTTCCAGTTTGTAGAACTTAGTAAAACAAAATTCAGTTTGCATAGCAGGCAGCCCAACCACAATTAAATCTTCACAGCTTTACTAAGCAGGAGATCCGAAAGGTCTCCTGCTTTTTTGCACCCTAAATTAAATGTATCACAGCTAAAACTATCGAAAACAAAATAGGCAGATACCATAAAAGAAGTTTTTCTTTGGATAGTGCTTGTCTTTTTTGAATTCATCACTTGACATTGTGGCAAAGACCTTGCGAGCGTAGATGAGCTTGCGGTTCTGGATGGCAGCAAGTGTATTTTGCAGTTGCGTGGTGTCAGACCGTTTCTTTCTGACAAGTACGATCTGACGCAGCACCCCAATTATAAGTACACATCAGACTTTGATAAGAGAAATGAGTTCAACATTGAGCAGTTTCTGAGTCGAAGGTTGAAGCTCAAGGCAGGTGATGAGTTTGTGGTAGTCGATGCGGATTAAGGAGGTTTCTGTTTGGAAAATCTGAAAACGGTATCTGCCCTGGTTAAGAACATCTTGGAACACGACCACAAGGCAAGAAATACCGACAATCATTTGTACCTGATGGTACTGGAACACTATTCCGGTCTGTGTGGCATCGACATTCATGCCATGACGGTTCCTGTGTTTTTGAAGGAACTGGATAGACGCAGCTTTCCGGGGTTTGAAACTGTCCGCAGAAGCAGACAGAAAGTGCAGGCAACCTACCCTGACCTTGCTCCCAGTGAAGCCGTAGGCAAGCGCAGAGCAAAAAATGAGGTTGTATATCGAGAATTTGCAGAAAGCGAGGTGTAAAAAAAATGACTTGGTGGATCACGGATACCTCTATTGGGCAGCGATTGAAGTTCGTTAGACGATTTCGCCGCCTTACCCAGAAAGAGCTTGGACTCCTGATGGGGTATTCCGAGAAAACAGCGGATGTCCGTATTGCTCAGTATGAGAAAAACGCTCGAACCCCTAATGCAGAAACCACAGCGAAACTCGCAGAGGTTCTGAAGGTTTCACCTGTCGTTTTTTCACCGACAATCTGTGCTTCTCGTGAAGATTTGTTGCAGTCAATGTATTGGCTGTTTCTTATGAAAGGTGGTGGTGATATATATGATTGTGAAACTGAATATGCAAGAAGCAGAATGGAACAGAAACTTGGCGTGATAACCGTCGAGGAGTTCCTTGAAAAGATTCTCGTAAACTAAGCCTTCCGTCCGGTTTTGATGCCGGTAGTACGGAGGGCTTTTTCTATTCTCAAAACAATTTCAAATTTTAGGAGGAAAATATTATGGCATTTTTCAATAGCGCAGTAACCGTTCTTCAGACTCTCGTTATCGCTCTGGGCGCAGGTCTTGGCATCTGGGGTGCAATCAATCTGCTTGAGGGCTACGGCAACGATAACCCCGGCGCAAAGTCCCAGGGCATGAAGCAGTTCATGGCTAATTAAAGGGAACAAA
>NZ_QUDX01000010.1:0-104253 GCF_003477715.1 Butyricicoccus sp. AF35-5AC | reverse complement strand
AACCTCGAAAGATAGCTTGCGAGTAGGATTGTTCAGTTTTGAGGGTGCAAATCTTCAAAAGTAGGTGTTAATGGTGACGAGGGTACACCTGTTCCCATTCCGAACACAGTAGTTAAGCTCGTTTACGGTGACAATACTTGGCTGGCGACGGCCCGGGAAGATAACTCAACGCCTACATCTAAGCAGCAACGAAAGTTGCTGCTTTTTCTATACTACTGAGAGGAAAAGCGCCGATGTATCAGTATATTTTATTTGATTTGGATGGCACACTTACCGATTCACGCGAGGGCATTACTAAATCGGTGCAGTATGCGCTGGATAAAATGGGCATCCACGAGCCGGAGCTGAAACCGCTGGAACGCTTTATCGGTCCTCCGCTGTACGATGAGTTCCGCCGCAGCTATGGATTTGACGACGCGCAGGCCAAGCAGGCCATTGCGTTTTACCGCGAGCGGTTCGGTGTAGTAGGCTGGAAGGAGAACATGCTCTACAACGGGATTCCGGAGCTGCTGAAGGCCTTGACGGACGCCGGAAAGGCCCTGTCTACTGCATCGTCCAAACCAGCGTTTTTCATTGATAAAATCGTCAAATATTTTAATATTGACCAGTATTTTACCGTGGTTTCCGGCGCAACGCTGGATGGCACGATCGGCACGAAGGCACAGGTTACGCAGCAGGCGCTCGACCGTCTGCGGGTGCAGGATCTGTCACAGGCTGTGCTGGTCGGTGACCGCCTGCATGACGTGGAAGGCGCGAAGCAATGCGGCATTGACTGCATCGGCGTGACGTTCGGCTTTGGCGACCGAGAGGAGCTGGAGGACGCAGGCGCGAAGCATGTGGTCGACCGTGTGGAAGAGCTGCTGCCGCTGCTGCTCTGAATTCCCATAAAAAGCTGTCTTTTGAGACAGCTTTTTTGTGTTTTCGGGCAGAGAAAACCGCGCAAAAATCTGCAAATTATGCAGGTTTTCTCTCCTATTATGGGGCACATTGTGCTATAATATAAGCTGAATAAAAGTGCATTGAAAGGAGTTCTCTCCGTGGCAGATATTACCGTACAAAACCTGACCAAATATTATGGTGACCGCCTGATCCTCAAGGACATCTCGTTCGACATTCAACCGGGCGAAAAGGTTGCTATTTTAGGCGCAAACGGCGCCGGAAAGACCACTTTGCTCAATATTTTGACCGGCCGGCTGTCGTATGACGGCGGACACGTTGCGTTCGGACAGGGACGAACCGCCGGTGTCATTGACCAGATGCCGGATTTTCCGCCGGAATCGACCGTGGAGGACATTCTCCGTCTGGCGTTCAAGGAGTCCGACGAAGTTGCGGCAGCAATGGACGCGCTGACCGACGAGATGACGCGCAAGCCGGATGACGCATCGCTGCTCAAGCGCTACGCGCAGCTGGAAACGCGGCTGGAAATCCTCGGCGGCTACAACCGCGATTACGAGATCAACCGCGTGTGCAACGGTCTTGAAATCGCGCAGGAAATGCGTTCACAGAAGTTTGACCTGCTCTCCGGCGGCGAAAAAACGCGCATTAACCTCGCCCGCATCATTCTCGAGCAGACCGATGTGCTGCTGCTCGATGAGCCGACCAACCACCTCGACATGGACGCTGTGGACTGGCTGGGCAATTACCTCGAAAATTACCGTGGTACGGTGCTCATTATCTCGCATGACCGCTGGTTTATCGACCAGTGCTGCGACCGCGTGATTGAAATCCACGATTGCACCTGCGATTTCTACAACGGCAACTACTCGTATTATGCAGTTGAGCGTGAGCGCCGCCGTGAGGAGCAGCTCAAGCACTACGAGCATGAGCTGGCCGAGAAAAAGCGTCTGGAGGCGACCGCGCGTTCCATGCACGAGCACGGCACCGAGCATCTGGCGAAGCGTGCCGCGTCTATCGAGAAGCGCATTGCGCGTATGAAGGTTACTGACCGACCCAAGACCGACAAAAAGATGACCGTCACGTTTGGTGACCCGAACTACGAGACCGAGGAAGTGCTCAAGGTCCGCGATATTACGAAAAGTTATGACGGACGAGAAATATTACATGATGTATCGTTCAACATCCGCAACCGCGAGCGTGTCGCGCTGCTTGGCGCAAATGGCGCCGGAAAGACCACTATGCTGAAAATCCTGCTCGGCGAGGAAGTGCCGGATGGCGGCGTCATCCGCAAGGGCGTTGGACTCAAGCCGGCGTACCTGCCGCAGCAGGTGTATTTTGCCAATCCGCACCGCAACCTCATCGACACGCTCATCTACGACAAGAACGTATCCATGCAGGTGGCGCGAAACCGGCTCGGTTCGTTCCAGTTTACCGGTGAAACCCAGCTGAAAACCGTAGATATGCTGTCCGGCGGTGAGAAAAGCCGTTTGCGCCTGTGTGAGCTGATGTACGATCCGCTCAATCTGCTCATCCTCGACGAGCCGACCAACCACCTTGATCTTGCATCCCGTGAGTGGATTGAGGAGGCGGTTGAGGCGTTCGACGGCACGCTGCTGTTTGTTTCGCATGACCGCTACTTCGTCGAGCGCTTTGCAACCCGCGTGCTCTACCTCGAAAACGGTTACCTGACCGACTTTATCGGCTCGTACAGTGCGTTCCTCGACTGGCGCGCCAAGGGCGGCGGCGCACTGCCGGAAGCGGCGCCCGCACCGGCACCCAAAAAGAAAAAGGCCGCCGTCCCGACACTGGATGACGTACCCAAGCCGCCTGAAAAGCCCAAGCGTACCGGCGGCACAAAGAATCTGCAAAAGCTGCTGAACACGCTCGAGCGCGAAATATCGCAGCTGGAAGCCCAGTCGTCCGACCTCGAACAGCAGATGGTGGACGCGGCATCGGATTCCGGCAAGCTGCTCGAACTGATGACCGAAAAGGAAGACTGTGACGAAAAACTCGCCGCAAAAATGGACGAATGGGAAGCCGTCGCGGCCGCACTGGAGGAACTGCAATGAAAGAAAAAAGGGTATGGATAGGGCTTGCGACGCTGTTTGCCATCATCGGCGCGCCGCAGCTGTTCTGGAAGCCGTCGCGGTTCGGCGGTATTTTTCTGCTGGCGCTCGCCATCGGCTGTATGGGGGAATGGCTGATGCTTTGCGGACGCGAAAAGTATAAGGCGTGCCGCATTTTGTCGCGCGTGGGACGCGTACTGTTTGCATTGTTCGTGCTGTCGTTTGCGGCGGTGCAGGTGTTTGTGATCGGCATAGCATTCGACGAGGATAACCCGTCAGCTGCGCCGCAGGCGGATTGCTATCTGGTGCTGGGTGCGCTCGTCAATCCGAACGGACAGCCGTCGGCGGCTCTGGCGGCACGATGCGATACGGCAATCGCGGTGCTGAACGTCAATCCGGGCAGTCAGGCCATCCTGTGCGGCGGTCAGGGCGGCGATGAGCCGCGCACCGAAGCTGCAGCCATGCAGGATTACATGATCGCGCACGGTGCAGACGCAGAACGGCTGATCCTGGAGGACAAGTCGAGCACGACCATCCAGAATATCGCCAACGCAAAAAAGCTGCTGCCCGAGGGCGCAGCGGTTGCCGTAATTACAAATGATTATCATCTTGCCCGCGCACGCCGCCTGCTGGCGCATGCCGGTCTGGGCGACGCAGGCGTTCCCGCGAAAACGCCGTATCCGGGGCAGTGGATGGCGGTAAGGTGCCGCGAATACTGCTCCATCATGGGCTTGATATTCACCGGACGCTGGTAAACGCAATTTTGATGAATTTTCCGTGCTTCACACGATTTGGAGATAGAATATGTTTGAAAAACTGAAAGTCTTAGCGGCGCGGCTGGACGAGCTGGAAATGCGGCTTTCCGCGCCGGATTTATACGACGACCCCGACCGGGCGGCCAAGCTGCTGCGCGAGCGCAACGAACTCGAGCCGATCGTCACCGCGTTCCGCGAATACGAGCAGGCACAGCGCACGCTCGCGGACGCGACCGAAATGCTGTCCGACCCGGACATGAAGGAGCTGGCGCAGGAGGAGCTGCAGCAGGCCAAGAGCGACATTGCCCGTCTGGAGGACGAACTGAAAATCCTGCTGCTGCCCAAGGACCCGAACGACGAGAAGAATATCTACGTTGAGATTCGCGGCGGTGCAGGCGGCGAGGAAAGCGCGCTGTTTGCCGCTGACCTCTACCGCATGTACACGATGTACGCCGACAAGCGCGGCTGGCAGACCGAGGTCATGAACAAATCCGAGACCGAACTCGGCGGCTATAAGGAAATCGTGTTCCGCGTGGCAGGCGATAAGGTGTACTCGCGGCTCAAGTTCGAGAGCGGCGTACACCGCGTGCAGCGTGTGCCCGAAACCGAAAGTCAGGGCCGTGTTCACACCTCGACAACCACCGTGGCTGTCCTTCCCGAAGCGGAAGAACTCGACTTCTACATCGACCCGAAGGATTTACGCATTGACACGTTCCGCGCATCCGGTGCGGGCGGTCAGCACATCAATAAGACCTCATCGGCTATCCGTGTCACCCATATCCCGACAAACACGGTCGTAGAGTGCCAGGATGAGCGCAGCCAGCACAAAAACAAGGACAAGGCGCTGTCTGTTCTGCGTTCGCGGCTGTACGAGGCCGAGGTGGAAAAGCAGCGTGCGGCCATCGCCGCCGACCGAAAAAGCCAGGTCGGCACCGGCGACCGCTCGGAGCGCATCCGCACCTACAATTTCCCGGAGAATCGCGTGTCCGATCATCGCATCAAGCTGACCATCTACAAGCTGGATCAGTTCCTGAACGGCGATATGGACGAGATTTTAGATGCGCTTATTGCGGCTGACACAGCGGAAAAGTTGAAGGAGCAGAGCGAAATGTAACCTTGGGGCAACACCGCACAATTAAAGCTGCGGTGCTTTGCGGAAATTTTGTGTCCTGACTTTGTTGCAGTTTCACGGTAATACATCGAGTATTACCGCAAAACTGTGCCTCGCCAGTACGCAAAATTTACTCGCAAATCACTCTTGTTCAATTATGCGGTATTGCCTTAGAACTGGATTTCGTCATCCTCATCGTCCCAATCGTCCCACTTGTCCTCGGTCTGGCTCTCCAGCTCAGCATTCAGATCGGACATATCGCCGAACTCTACGCGGCATATAATTTTCGTGCAGGTGGTGAACAGCACGCGGACGTAAAACCGCTTGGGCACGCGCTCGTAAATGCGCGATGCGCTTTCCGTGCCGCCGGCCTTGGTCTGCGGGCTGTTGGCAATGTAGCCGACCTTGCCGATGTACGGCAGAAACGCGCGGATGGCATCGCTGTCGTACGGATTGCTCGGCTCCTTGGCACAGCGGATGAGATTGCCGATCTGGAACGGCTCACGTCCGTAATAGTGCTGAAAACCGGTGATCGTGACGAAAATGTTCTTGTTCTTTGCCATGCGAAGCACTCCTTTCTTTTATAATTGGAGTATAGCATGGTGAATGTCCGATAAACCTCTCTTTGGTGGGAAACAAGGGTCACAGACCCTTATAATAAAAGGAGGATTTTCATGTTAAGAAGTGGTGTGATTTTACTTGTTCTGGGAATCGCCGTGTTTCTTGCGGCGAGCGTACAGCTGTTTCGGGGCAGGACGAAGAAGGTACACTGGTGCATATCGTGCGTGCTAGCGATGCTGCTTGTGGGAAACGGCATCTGGAACGCAAACCGTTATTTTGACCTCGGTATCGGCGTGCCAAAGACGTTTTCTGCGGAAAACTGGGCGAAAACCGCACCGGCACAGCGGCATTTCATGGTCAGCGACCTGCAGAACAGCACCGAACTTGTCGGCATGAGCGCGGCTGCGGTGCGCGAGCTGCTCGGCACGCCGGACTATACAGACACCGATACCTGCCTTTCATACCTCATTGCACAGCCGTTTGATGAGGTAACGCTCGACCTGACACTGGAAAACGGCATCGTCACCAAAGTGGAAGAAAAAGACCATTGATATCATAAATGGAAGTGTAAACTGATGAAAACAACTCTTTTGACACCGGAAACCGACGAAAACGCGGTAAAAACCGCCGCAGAACTCATTCGAGCGGGCGAGGTCGTCGGCATGCCGACCGAAACCGTGTACGGCCTTGCGGCGAATGCGCTGAACGGCGAGGCGGTAAAGAAAATTTTTCTGGCGAAAGGCCGTCCGCAGGATAACCCGCTGATCGTCCACATCGCGGATTTCGAGCAGATTTACGACCTGTGTCCGGCGGTTCCGCCGCAGGCAAAGCAGCTTGCCGAGGCGTTCTGGCCGGGTCCGCTGACCATGATCGTGCCCAAGGGCGACTGCATTCCGGACGAGGTTTCGTGCGGACTGGACACCGTGGGCATCCGCCTGCCGTCGCACCCGATGGCGCGTGCGCTGATTCGGGAGAGCGGCGTACCGCTGGCGGCTCCGTCCGCGAATACGTCCGGCAGACCGTCCACGACCACGGCGGCGCACGTCATGCATGATATGGACGGCAAGATTGCGGCTGTATTGGACGGCGGCGCGTGCGGCGTCGGCGTGGAGAGCACGGTAATCACACTCGCGCTCGAGCGTCCGCGTCTGCTGCGTCCGGGCGGCATCACGCTCGAACAGCTGCGCTCGGTGCTCGGCGAGGTGGATGTTGACCGCGCGCTGTACGAGAAGATCGGGGATGACGTGAAGGTGTCGGCGCCCGGCATGAAATACCGGCATTACGCGCCGAAAGCGCCCGTAACGGTCGTGCGCGGCAACCCGCAGGACACGGCGAAGTACATCGCGGAGCGTATCGGTGACGCAACCGGTGTACTGTGCTTTGATGAGTATAAGGATATGTTTCCGAACTGCATTGTGGAGTGCTTCGGCTCGAGGGACGATCTCGGTGCACAGGCGCGCGAGGTATTCGACCGCCTGCGGGCGTTCGATGATACCGAGGTAACGCAGATTTGGGCGCAGTGCCCATCGGATGAAGGACTCGGTCTTGCAGTGGCGAACCGGATTAAGAAAGCGGCGGGATTTTCGATTATTGAGGTGTAAAAATGGATATACAACTGGCTGATTTGAAGCGGGAATATGATTTGCGAACGGTTTGGCCTAATGAAGCATACGATTTTACACCTTGGCTGGAAAATAATCTGAATTTACTGGGCGAAGCTATCGGTGTTGATTTGTGTTTTCGTGAGCGTGAATCGGCCGTAGGCAAGTTCAGCTTGGATATATTGGCTTCTGAAGAAGGAACCGATAATACCGTTGTGATCGAAAATCAACTGGAAAGTTCCAACCATACACATTTGGGTCAATTGCTGACCTATGCGGCTGGTAAAAGCGCAAAAATCATTGTATGGATTGTCAAACAGGCACGAGAAGAACACCGTCGAGCGATGGAATGGCTGAATGAGCATACAGACGATGAAACGGCGTTTTTCTTGGTGGAAGTGGAATTGTGGAGAATCGGGGATTCGGCTCCGGCAGTTCATTTTAATATTTTAGAACAGCCTAATAATTGGGCAAAACAAGTAAAGAATATATCTGCAACCGAAGGACAATTGCAATCTCGATTACTAAATTACTGGACAGATTTTAACGAATATGCGCAAAGCAACAAAAAGTTTATCGAGTATTTTAAGCTGAAAAAACCTCCGGTCAGGACATGGTACACTTTTAGCATTGGGGCATCGAGATATTCGCTTTCATTGAATGTCAATACACAGACCAATGAACAACGTGTAGAATTGTATATCAGTGACGATCAAGAGTTTTTTGAATACTTAGAAAAACATAGAGAAAATATTCAAGCTCAAATAGATATGCAACTCGAATGGATGGCGCTGCCGAATAAGAAGGCAAGTCGTGTTCGCTTGCAAAGAAATATTCCGATATTTGACGAAACAAAAAAGGTAGATCAGTTTAATTGGTTTATCAAATATACCATACTTTTATATGATGTTTTCAAACCATATGTAGAGCAATGGAAGTGAAACTAATGAAAATCATCGGCTTGACCGGCGGCAGCGGCACCGGCAAAGGCACGGTTGCCGCGCGTATGCGCGCTCTCGGCGCGGGTTGGGTGGACGCGGACGCGGTGTACCGCACGCTCTGTGCGGAGAACCGCGAAATGCTGTCCGCACTCGATGCCGCCTTCGGCGGCGTAACCGACGCGAACGGCGTACTTGACCGTCCGAAACTTGCGAAAATCGTGTTTTCCGACCCCGCAAAGCTGCAAACGCTCAACGAAATCACCACTCCGTATATCCGCAGGGCGTCTCTCGACGCGATTCACGCACAGAGCGAGTGCCCGGTCGTGCTGTACGATGCACCGACTCTGTTTGAAGCCGGTGCGGACGACTTCTGCGACAAAATCGTCGCTGTGCTCGCGCCGCACGACACACGCGTTGCCCGTATCATCGAGCGGGACGGTCTGTCCGATGAAGCCGCACGCGCCCGCATCGACGCGCAGCCGAACGACGCGTTTTACCGCGAAAAATGCGATTTTATCATCGAAAACAACGGCGATCTCGATGCACTCTATCGGGACACCGATGCTTTATACAGTCAACTCATTAAGTGATTCGGATTAAAAAAGGAGAATGCAACATGACTTCCGAACAGCTTTTTTACGACAAAAAGACCGGCTTTGACCGTTTGACCGACGAGGACAAGCAGGGCATTCAGACCTACGCCGAGGGTTACAAAAAATTCCTCGACGAGAGCAAAACCGAGCGTGACGCCGTGCTGGAAATCGCCCGCATGGCTGAGAGCAAGGGCTTCCGTGCCTGGACGCGCGATGACACGCTTCGTCCGGGTGACAAGATTTACCGCATCAACCGCCACAAGGGCATTATGCTGGCTGTTATCGGCAATCAGAGTCTGGCCGAGGGCGTACGTCTGACTGCTGCTCACCTCGATGCACCGCGCGTTGACATCCGCACCGTGCCTCTGTATGAGGACAACGGCATGGCGTTCTTCAAGACCCACTACTACGGCGGCATCAAGAAGTATCAGTGGACCGCAATTCCGCTTGAGCTGCGCGGCGTTGTCTGCGTCTGCGAGAACGGCGAGGTCAAGCGCGTGCAGGTGCGCGTAGGCGACAAGCCGACCGACCCGAAGTTCGTTATCACCGACCTGCTGCCGCACCTTGCCACCGAGCAGATGACCCGCAAGGCGACCGAGGTGATCAAGGGCGAGGGTCTGAACATCCTCATTGGCTCGGTTCCGAGCGAAACCGTGGACGAAAAGTGCAGCGAGAAGATCAAACTCGCCATTATGGAGCATCTCAACCGCGAGTACGGCATGACCGAGGCGGATTTCCTGTCTGCAGAGCTGTGCTGCGTTCCGGCGTTCAATGCCTGCGATATCGGTTTTGACCGCTCGTTTGTCGGCGCGTACGGCCACGACGACCGCGTTTGCTCCTATCCGGCAGCAACCTCTCTGTTCGACCTGACCGAGACTCCAGCGCATACCGGCGTATGCCTGCTGGTGGACAAGGAGGAAATCGGCTCGGACGGCGTGACCGGCATGCAGTCCCGCGCGTTCGACACCTTTATGGCTGACCTCTGCCGTGCGCAGGACGTGCTGCTCGACGAGTGCTTCGAGAACTCGGTCTGCCTGTCTGCCGATGTCTGCAACGCCTTTGACCCCAACTATCCGGAGGTCTCCGAGAAGCGCAACGATGCGCGCGCAAACTGCGGCTTCGCGCTTGTCAAGTATACGGGCGCACGCGGCAAGTCCGGCACCTCGGATGCAACCGCTGAGCTGATGGCGCGCATCCGCTGCATCTTTGACAAGGCGGGGGTTATCTGGCAGACCGGTCAGCTTGGCAAGGTCGATCAGGGCGGCGGCGGCACGGTTGCCATGTACCTCGCAAACCGCAACATTGACACCGTAGACGCAGGCGTTCCGGTGCTCTCCATGCACGCACCGTTCGAGTGCATTGCCAAGCTGGATCTGTATATGGCATACAAGGGCTTTGGTGCGTTCTACCGCGATTAAACGAGATAAAACGGAGGTTTTACCATGCTGTTGATTCAAAACGGACGGGTTCTCGACCCGTATACGCAGATGGATGCGCTGCGTGATGTGCTGATCGGTGACGACGGCGTTATCGCGCAGGTGGCTGAGCACATCGACGCGCCCGCGGGCTGCACGGTGTATGACGCGAGCGGGCTGACCGTCTCTCCTGGCTTTGTGGACGGGCACGTTCACTTCCGCGATCCCGGTCAGACCCAGAAGGAAGACGTGCTGACCGGTGCGGCGGCGGCAGCCGCAGGCGGCTACGCCACGGTAATCTGCATGGCGAACACCGTGCCGACCTGCGACACACCCGAGATCATCCGCTACGTTACCGACAAGGCGAAGGACTGTCCGGTGCAGGTTTTGCAGGCAGGCTCGGTCACCAAGGGCCTGAAAGGGCAGGAGCTGACCGACTTTGACGCACTGCTCGAAGCGGGTGCGCCGTGCCTGACCGACGACGGCATCAACCTGACGAGTGCGGCGCTGTGCCGCACCGCCATGGCGGAAGCCGCTAAGCGCGGCACGCTGCTCTCGTTTCACGAGGAGGAGCCGTCACTCGTGCCGTCTCCGGGTGTCAACTACGGCTCGGAGGCCGCCAAGCATTTTGGCGTACCGGGCGCAATGGCGAGCGCGGAATCTGCAATGATCGGCCGTGACATTGCGCTGGCGCTCGATACCGGTGCGCGCGTGCTGTTCCAGCACGTTTCGTCCGCGCAGTCGGTCGCGCTCATTCGAGCGGGCAAGGCGATGGGCGCGAAGATTTACGCCGAGGTCACGCCGCATCATCTGTCGCTGACCGAGGATGATGTACCCGCCCACGGCACTTACGCCCGCATGAATCCGCCGCTCCGCAAGGAGGCTGACCGTCAGGCGCTGATTGCGGCTCTGGCGGACGGCACCATCGACATGGTGGCAACCGACCATGCACCGCACACCGCGGAGGAGAAGGCCCGCGAGTTCGCAAAGGCGCCGTCCGGCATCACCGGCCTGGAAACCGCGTTCTCGGTGTGCAATACTTACCTCGTTCAGACCGGCAAGCTCACGCCGATGCAGCTTGTTGACCGCATGAGCAAGACTCCTGCCGAGATTTACGGTTTGACCGACCGTGCTGTGCAGGCGGGCAATTTCGCCCGTCTGGTGCTGCTGGACTGGGATACTGAGAAAGTATACGAAACGTATAAATCCAAGGGAATCAACACACCGTATACCGGTAAAAAACTCACCGGTTCGCCGAAGGCGATCGTTACCGGCACGAAAGTTACCGAATAAAGCCTAAAAGGGACCCGAGAGGGTCCCTCGAGGCTGTCAAAAAACTATCGTTTTTCGAACAGCCTTTCGCTCGAAACCACGCTTTCGAGCGAATACTGAAGAAAAACCGCGCCCTGCGGGCACATTTTTTCTTCCCTTGTATAAATTCCGAGATACATGCTCCCGGAATTTATGAATTTGCTTCGCAAATTCTATTTTATGCGTGCTACCGCACGAAGCGTAAAAATTAAAATAATACTTTTTTTACAGACTGAAGGGACCCGAGAGGGTCCCTTTTTGACATTCTGCGCGGAAGCAAAAAACTTGCGAAAAAATTTTGCAAAACCTATTGACAAATAAGCTGTATCCGCGCTATAATATACAAGCTGATTGCGATAAACCATCCAAACAGCGTGTACCAGCATTTTATATTCCTCAATAGCTCAGTTGGTAGAGCATGCGGCTGTTAACCGCAGGGTCGTTGGTTCGAGTCCAACTTGAGGAGCCACTTTATAGGGGTATAGCTCAGCTGGTAGAGCATCGGTCTCCAAAACCGAGTGCCGTGGGTTCGATCCCTACTGCCCCTGCCAATGCTGCTATAGCTCAGTCGGTAGAGTGCATCCTTGGTAAGGATGAGGTCACCAGTTCAAATCTGGTTAGCAGCTCCATGAAGAACCGCTTATAGGCGGTTCTTTTTTTATGAAAAATTCTGCAAAATAAGGGAGAAAACAGGTATGAAGCTGCGAAACTCTTTGCTTCTGCTGCTGACGGCCACGATTTGGGGTGTGGCCTTTGTGGCGCAGAGCGTCGGCATGAATTATGTCGGCCCGTTCACCTTTGTGTTCGCGCGCAACGTCATCGGCGGACTGATCCTGCTGCCGGTCATCGCGGTGTTGGGCAAAAGCGGCGGCCCGCATCCGAAGCAAGCGCCCGAGGAGCACCGCAAAGCCCGCAAAACGCTCGTTATCGGCGGTATGTGCTGCGGCACGGCGCTGTGCGCGGGCAGCATCACCCAGCAGTTCGCGCTGCTGTATACGCCAGTCGGCAAGGCCGGATTCCTCACCGCGTGCTACATCCTGATCGTGCCGCTGCTCGGCCTGCTGTTCGGCCGCAGATGCGGTGTGAAGCATTGGTGCGGCGTTGCGCTGGCAATGGCCGGGCTGTACTTCCTGTGCATGGCGGGCGGTAGCTTCGGTTTCGCGATGGGCGACCTCATCGGTCTGTCGTGTGCGCTGCTGTTCTCCATCCATATCACAGTCATTGACCATTTTTCACCGATGGTGGACGGCGTGAAGATGTCCTGCATCCAGTTTTTCTTCTGTGCGATCTTATCGGGCATCGGCATGCTGATTTTCGAGCATCCCACCTGGGCGAACATCCTCGCGGCATGGAAGCCCATCCTGTATGCCGGTGCGATGTCGTCCGGCGTGGGCTATACCCTGCAGATTGTCGGTCAGAAGGGCATGAACCCGGCGGTAGCATCGCTTATCATGAGTCTGGAGTCGGTTATCTCGGTTATCGCAGGCTGGCTTATTCTCGGTCAGGCGCTGTCCGGCCGAGAAATTTTCGGCTGTGTGCTGATGTTTGGCGCTATCGTGCTGGCACAGCTGCCGGAACGGAAAAAACAGAGCGTATAATGCAAAAGACAGACGGAGAGACGGTTATTTACCGTCTCTGAGGCTGTCGAAAAACTAACGTTTTCCGAGCAGCCTCTCGCTCGAAACCACGCTTTCGAGCGAAACCGAAGAAAAACCGCGCCCTGACGGGCACATTTTTTCTTCCCTTGTATAAATTCCGAGATACACAAGGTGAATTGCCGCATAGCGGCAAGAGAGGGTGGCCTGGGCCATGCTCCCGGAATTTATGAATTTGCTTCGCAAATTCTATTTTATGCGTGCTGCCGCACGAAACGCAAAACGCCAATCTGACTTTTTGACAGACTGAGAGACGGTTATTTACCGTCTCTTTTTTGCGTTTTGTGCTCGCCAATCATCGTATAGAGCGCTTCCAGCGCATCCGAAAGCGTGCCGACCTCATCAATCAGTCCGAGTGCGGCGGCCTGATTGCCGGAGATCACGGTGCCGACATCGGCGGTCAGCTGACCGGTTTCGCGCATAAGCTGCTGCAGACGCTCGGCGGTGATATGTGAGTGCGAGGTGATGAAATCCACAATGCGCTCCTGAATTTTCGCCAGATACTCGAACGCCTGCGGCACAGCAATGATCGTGCCGTTCATCCGCACCGGATGAATGGTCATGGCGGCGGAAACGGCAATAAAGCTCTTTTTGGCGGCAACGGCCAGCGGTACGCCGATCGAATGCCCGCCGCCGAGCACGAGCGACACGGTCGGCTTTTTCATGCCCGCGATCAGCTCAGCGATGGCAAGTCCGGCTTCCACATCGCCGCCTACCGTGTTGAGCAGAACCAGCAGACCGTCGATCTCCTCCGCCTGCTCCACTGCCGCAATCTGCGGGATGAGGTGCTCGTACTTGGTGGTTTTGTTCTGTGCGGGCAGTTCCATGTGGCCCTCGATCTGGCCGACAATGGTGATGCAGTGTATCGTTCCGCGCGATGTTTTTGCCGTAATCGAGCCGGTTTCCGCGATGGCATTCTGCTCCGGCGCGGCAATGGACGGGGTTTCTTCGGACATAGATGATCCCTCCTGAAGTGGTGAATTTGCCCTGATCACAAGTTTTCCACAAGGTGCGGTGGATTATGCAGCGGTGGTTTTTCCACAGCCGATATTACAATGCGTAGTCGAAAAACCGAGATATACGGCGGCTTGCGAGGGTGTATACAAAAAGTTATCCACTTTATGCACAAGGTTATCCCCAGATACCCTGTGGAAAGTCCTGTGGATAAAGTGGATTACCAGTTTTTGTGACAGGTTTTTACAGCGGTATCCTGCGGAGCGGTCGCCGCTCTCTGATTTGCGCCAGACTATCTAACAAGGAAAAGGTAGGAGTTCAAAAAGGAAGGGCACTCATTTAATCCGCGCACGGCGCGGAAACAAGGTTTAGCAGCCTACGGGCAAACCGCAGGTGTCCCTTCCTTTTTGTCCCCGCCGCGGACACGGCAATTCCCTGCTGAATTTCAGCGAAAAACACCATGCCCGGACAGGGTGAACCGTCTGCACGGTTCAAGTGCCCCAGTTGATCAGCGCAAAATAATGGACAGCTGCCGCTGTTCGACAAACACCACTTGCCGTTCCACTCCAAATTTGCTACAATAGAAGTACATATATGTACGGCTCGGCTGTGCATATGCTGCAAAATGACAAAAATTATGGAGTTGATACCAATGAGCAATCCTATCGTTACGATTGAAATGGAAAACGGCGGCGTAATCCGTGCAGAGCTGTACCCGGAAGTTGCACCGAACACGGTTCGCAACTTTGTTTCTCTGGTGCAGAAGGGCTTTTATGACGGCACGATCTTCCATCGTGTTATCCCAGGCTTTATGATCCAGGGCGGCGACCCGGAAGGCACCGGCATGGGCGGCCCGGGTTATGAGATCCGCGGTGAGTTTACCGCAAATGGCTTCCAGAACGACCTGAACCACACCCGCGGTGTTCTGTCCATGGCGCGTACCGCTGCACCGGACTCCGCAGGCAGCCAGTTCTTCATCATGACCGAGGACGCACCGCATCTGGACGGTCAGTACGCTTCCTTCGGCATGGTTATCGACGGCATGGACATTGTTGACGCCATCGTCAACACCAAGCGCGACTGGCACGACCGTCCGCGCGAGGAGCAGAAGATGAAGTCCGTTACCGTGGATACGCAGGGCGTAGAGTACGAGGCTCCGGAGACCCTGTAACAGAGGGAGAGGATCGGTATTGTACTATACCAATAAGGAGACTTTTGTCCTGTCTGCGGATGGCTGCATGGATACCGAACGCGGCGGACTGGAATCCATTCTGGCCGGCAACGACGAGGGCGCAAAAGGCTGCTGTTTTTCGGTTGCCATGTCGGCAGACGGTATTGCCGTGCTTTCGTCGGACGGCTGTGCTGCCGCGCCCGACGGCACGAGGCTGTCCGTCAGCGATTACAGCTACGCGGAGCTGCATCAGGCGGCGCCGCAGCTGACGCCGGTTAGTCAGGCGATCGAGCTGGCACGCACCTGTCAGGGCAAGATTGCCATCACCGTGCACGATCAGACCATGCTGCGGCAGCTGCGTATGACGCTGCGGTATGCGGATTGTCTGGATGACACGATCATCATCGGTCTGGGGCTGGTGGAAGCGGCTCGTGTTGCGTCTGCCAATCCGGATTTACATATCATGGGTGAGATGCCCAATCTGCCGAGCGAGGTTGACGCGCTGGTCAATGCCGCGCAGACAACCGGCCTGTTCGGTCTGCGGGCCGAGCCGAAGGATTTGTCCGAGCGGCTGGTTTCGGCGTGCCGACAGGCGGGGCTGTTCACCATGAGCCGGTGCACGGACGATCCCAATACGCTTGCGGAACTCATCCGCAAAGGCGTAAACTTTATCGAAACACACCGGCCGGACATCACGGCGGCGCTGCTGCCTGCCGGTGAGGCTGAACCGCACGGTATTCCGCTGAGATACTGATGAAATCCCGTAAAAGGACGCACATAGTGCGTCCTTTTCAGCTTGTCGAAAAAGTCAGATTTCTATTTTGTGCTTCGTGCGACAGCACGCATAAAATAGAATTTGCGCAGCAAATTCATAAAAACCGGGGGCGTGTACCTCGGTTTTTATACAAGGGAAGAAAAAATGTGTCCGGAGGACGCGGTTTTTCTTCAGCATTCGATCGAAAGCGTGGTTTCGATCGAGAGGATGCTCGAAAAACGATAGTTTTTCGACAGCCTCAAAGGACGCACATAGTGCGTCCTTTTAAAGTTAATTCGCGCGATAGCGCACATCAAATAGGATTTGCTGTGCAAATTCTAAAAATCCGGGGATATGTGCCACACAGCGCGGCCGAGAAGCCGCGCAAGGATAGCGTTTGGATTTTTGACCTATAGAGCGAGAAAATTTCGGCCGACAAGAGGAACGGTCTACGGTCCGTTCCTCTTGTCGGCAAAGCTGTAGTTTCGCGACAGCCTGAGGGCGGACCTTTGGTCCGTCCTTTTTCTATCCCTTTCTGCTTGAAATCCTGCAAAATTTGCGTAAATTTCAGTACCACACGCTGCCTGAATGTGCTATACTTAATATGTATAGGTGCCTGCACCTGTCAACCAATATTTGTATCATTTTAGGTAGGAGAGCTCCATGAGATCACTGCGAATTTTACCGGCGCTGCTGTTCCTTTTGCTGCTGGGCGGCTGTGTGTTTCCATCGGGCGATGAGCTGTTGGCCGCGCCCAAACCATCCAGCAATTACCAAAGTCTGCAGACTGAGCTGGAAAAGCAGCTTGCGCAGGGCGTATCCTACGCCTCGCCAAGCGAGGGTGAAAACCGTTCGTCTATTCAGCTTGCCGATCTGGACAACGACGGCGTAGAGGAGGCCATCACGTTTTTCCGCGGCGCCACCTCGGCGACGAGCAACAAATTTACGGTAGCTGTTTACCGCAAGCAGGATGACAGCTACGTCTGCACCGGCACGATCGACGGCCGCGGAACGGCATTGCGTTCGGTCGAATTTCCGGTACTTGAGCCGAGCGGCAAGCGCGGCATGGTCCTCACCTGGCGCCTGCCGGGAGACGGAACAGGTGCGCTTACCATGTGCGATTTTGACGAAAACTGCACGCCGGGTATCATTCTTGAAACCGAATATACCGCTATGGAGCTGACCGATCTGACCGGCAATGGCGCAAAGGATCTGCTGCTGATTACGAGCGACACCTCCGGCAAGCGCGTGGCACGCCTGTATCAGTATGACAACGGCTCCATGCTGCCGGCCGGTGAGACGGCGACCAGTCAGGGGACAGCTGCGGTTGAGCGCATGCAGTCCGGCCGTGTGCAGGACAGCAAGACCGCCGTGTTCGCTGAGGAAAAGGTGGCGAATGGCGCCGGTCTGACGACGGATATTTTCGTCTACTCGAACGACACGCTGCGCAATCTGGCACTGGACGGCGAGGATACCGCCAGCCACAGCACCTACCGTCCGGTGGCGGTCTACGCGAGCGACGTCAACGGCGACGGCATCACCGAGCTGCCGCGTGCAGTGCTGATGGCGGGCTATAAGGACACATCCTCGTCCGATGCGGTGTATATGCTCGACTGGTATGCCTACGGCATCGGCAAGGTTCCGGCCAAGGTTGCAGCCACTTATCAGAACATTTCGGATGCGTGGAGCCTGCTGATCGACCAGAAATGGCATGACCGCATCACCGCAATCAAGGCAAACGACGGCGGACTCAGCTATGTGGAATTTTTTGAGTACCGCAAGAACAAAATGTCCATCCCGCTGTTTAACATTTACTGCGCGACCGGCTCCAACCGTGAATACTACGCCGAGCGCACCGATTTGATCCAGCTGGGACAGACCACGCAGGCCATCTACTTTGCCAAGCTGACAAATGAAGGCGAGCAGAGCGAGCTGGCGCTGACCGGAGACGAGATCAAAGCCCGATTCTCGTTGGTCAACCAGGCGTGGAACAATTAAGAATCATCAAACGCCGCAGAAACGCGGCAGTTACCAATAAGCGCTAAAAGTACAGGAGGATATTACAATGAAGCGCAAAATTCTGGTTCTGGAAGATGAAGAGAATATCCGCTCCTTTCTGGTTCTCAACCTGAAACGCAGCGGTTACGAGGTAATAGAGGCCGAAACCGGCGAAATGGCACTGGAAAAGTACCATGAAAATCAGGATATCGCGGTTGCGGTGCTGGATGTTATGCTGCCCGGCATCGACGGCTACGAGGTCTGCCGCGCCATGCGCGGCGCGGGCTATCAGGCGGGCGTTATCATGCTGACCGCCCGCACGCAGGAAGCGGACAAGGTAACCGGTCTGATGAACGGTGCGGACGATTATGTCACCAAGCCGTTTTCGGTTATCGAGCTGGCGGCGCGTGTGGACGCGCTGTACCGCCGTGTGTCCGGTTCGCCGTTCTCCGAGGAGGATGTGATCAAATCCGGTCCGTTCAAGCTGAATCTGCGTGCCCGCGAGGTGCTCAAGAACGGTGTGAAGATCGAGCTGACGCAGATCGAATACGGTCTGCTCAAGGCGTTTATGCAGAACATCGGCAAGGCGCTTTCGCGTGATGAGCTGCTCGAAATGGTCTGGGGACACCACTATGTGGGCGAGCTGAAGATTGTGGATGTGAATATCCGCCGTCTGCGGATTAAAATCGAGGATTCGCCGGCGGACCCGACCCATATTGTAACGGTCCGCGGCTACGGTTATATGTGGGAGGGCTGATATAGCCAATCGCCGCACCTGCGGCGGGGGGAACGGCGGCGGTTTCGCCGCGGAAACCAAAAGGGTAGACACCTGCGGTTTCTACCCTCTTGGGACTCCCGTTTCCCTTTGTTTCATGGTCTGGCGCAGACCAGAGACCGGCGACGGCCTCGAAATTAGGGAACGGCAGGTTTTTTTCTACCGTAGGGAAGCACGGTGTGCTCCCATGCCTTAACCGATGCGCAGTGTCAGACAGTGTACTGCTACACAGATCGGAGGGTCTGCGCAGGCGCGACACAAGGTGAATTGCCCGAAGGGCAAGAGAAGGTCCCCTGGGGGATAACAGTGTCGCGCAATTCGTTAGCACGTTATTATAGATAGCACCTGCGGATTTATCTGATATGCACCATTTATCTGCGTAGGTGCTGGACGGTATAACGTGCAAAAAAGTTTGAGCGGCACTGCTATGCCGCTCTCTGCGTGGAGTAAACCGCATGTGTAGCAGTCAGAAAACAGCTTGAGCGGTTGAGGTTTCGTAATGGGCAGTCAACGGCCGCACCTACGGAAGATGAACGGTACGCCCGTTCCCCTATAGTCTCAGTTATGAATTATCGCCGTGCCCTCTAAGGGAAAGAGGAAGATTCACAAGAAGGAGGAAACCGTAGGTTGCTTCCTTCTTGTGCCCCGCCGGGTAGGCGAATTCCCGCGCGGCGTCAGCGCACATTCTGCCGCTTGGTAAGCGGCATTAGAAAGGTCATTTTCTATGACAAATCGCAAGCAAAAACGCAAACCGGAACCGCCTCCGAAGCCGGAGGTGCCAAAGGTACAGCACTCGCCGGGCGGCATCAAGGGCCGCTGGCTGGTGAACTCTTTGTCCTTCGTGCTCGTCATTCTGGCTGTTGTGGTCATTTTGATCTCTGTCGGCGTTTCAGGGTATTACTATGCCACCGTGCGCGACAACCTCGCGTCACGCGCGGCCACAACGTCGGACACATTCCGCAAATACTTCACCGACACCTACGATCAGTTTTACACGCAGGCGGAGGCAACCGTCACCACATTTCAGGATCAGGACAAGTTTGAACAGCAGTTTTTGGACGCAAACGGCCGTATTCTGCTGTCCACCTCGGGCTTATCCGGTGGCGGCGTTGCTTCGACCGAGGATGCCTCGCAGGCGCTTTCCGGTCAGAA
Organism: Butyricicoccus sp. AF35-5AC; assembly: GCF_003477715.1. Taxonomy (NCBI): domain Bacteria; kingdom Bacillati; phylum Bacillota; class Clostridia; order Eubacteriales; family Butyricicoccaceae; genus Butyricicoccus; species Butyricicoccus sp. AF35-5AC. The sequence continues at coordinate 84,543 of NZ_QUDX01000010.1, read as the reverse complement.
AACCGCAGTTTTCACCGGCAGAGACCCGCTTTCCGGTGAGCGCGTGATGAGTGTCACAGCGCCGCTGCTGAGTGCACGCGGCGATCTGGTCGGCGGCGTGCGGTATATTACCTCGCTGCGTATCGTCGAACGGCAGATCTGGATAATCGTCGGCTGCTCTCTGCTGGCATGCCTGCTGTTCCTCATGCTGGTTGTGGCATCGAACAGTTATTTTATCCGGTCGATCGTCGATCCGGTGCTCAAGATCAACACCATCGCCAAGGAGATCGCGGCCGGACGCTACGGCGTGCGCCTGCAGAAGACCTACGATGACGAGATCGGTGAGCTGTGCGATACCATCAATTACATGTCGGACGAGATCAGCCGCGCCGAACGCATGAAAAACGATTTCATTTCTTCGGTTTCACACGAGCTGCGTACACCGCTGACCGCCATCGGCGGCTGGAGTGAGACGTTGCTGGCCGGCGGCGGCGAGGACCCGGAGGAGGTTATGCAGGGCCTGACGATCATCCAGAAGGAGGCGGGCCGCCTGACCCGCATGGTCGAGGAGCTGCTGGACTTTGCGCGCATCGAATCCGGCCGCATGAAGCTGGAGATCGAGACGTTTGATATGTCCATCGAGCTGTATGAAGCGGTTTATATGTATGAAAACCTGCTCAAAAAGAGCGGAATCCGCCTGCTGTACGACGAAGATGTGGATGCAAACTACTACATCAACGGCGATCGCCACCGCATGAAGCAGGTGTTTTTGAATATTCTGGACAACGCCGCGAAATACGGCGGCGACGGCAAGCAGATTGATATTGACCTTAAACGTGACGGCGGCAACATCGTTGCGTCTGTGCGCGACTACGGTCAGGGTATTCCCGAAGCGGAGCTGCCGTTCGTCAAGGAGAAATTCTACAAGGGGTCATCCAAGCAGCGCGGCAGCGGCATCGGCCTTGCCGTGACAGAGGAAATCGTTTCCATGCACGGCGGCACGCTGGATATCGCGTCCGAGGTCGGCAAGGGAACGACAGTTACCGTCACCATGCCGTCTGCCAAGTCCGAGGAGGCGCTCGGCATTACCGGTGCCATTCCGAAGGCATCTGAAACCCCGTTTACCGAAGGAGAGCATTCATGACAACGCAAAAGAAAACCACCATCGGTGGTCAGGCAATCATCGAGGGTATTGTAATGAAGGGACCTAAGAAGTCCTGCACGGTTGTGCGCAGGGCGAACGGCGAGCTTGTCAGCAAGACCGAACCGACGCCGAGCCGTGCCCCGATTTGGGAAAAGCCGATTTTCCGCGGCGCGTATACGCTGTTCACCGCTATGAAGGAGGGCATGCAGGCCATCAACTACTCCGCGTCCTTCTTTGAGGACGAGGAAGCCGATGTGCCGCCGTCCAAGTTTGAACTCTGGCTGGAAAAGAAATTCGGCTCGGAGGGTCTGAACAAGATCATCCTGAGCATTTCGACTGTCATCGGCATTGCCCTGCCGATCGGCCTGTTCATCCTGCTGCCGAGCTTTCTCGGCGGTTTTGTGCCGAAAACCTGGGGTGTGCTCGCGCGCAATGTACTCGAGGGCTGCGTGCGCGTTGTGCTGTTCCTGCTGTTCATGTGGTCGGTGTCGCATATGAAGGATATTCGCCGCACGTTCGAGTACCACGGCGCAGAGCACAAGACCATTTTCTGTTACGAAGCAGGTGAAGAACTGACCGTTGAAAATGTCCGAAAACAGGGAAAATATCACCCGAGATGCGGCACCAGCTTCATGTTTGTGCTGATTATCATTGCGACTATCGTTTCGTCGATCGTCTTTTCCATCATCGACATTACCAATCCGTTCCTGCGTATGCTCGCTCATTTGATCCTGCTGCCGCTTGTTGTCGGCATAAGCTACGAGTTTAACCGCTACGCCGGCCGCTCGGAGAGCCTGCTCTCGCGTGCACTGCGCTGGCCGGGATTGATGGTGCAGCACCTGACCGTATTTGAGCCGGATGATTCCATGATCGAGGTTGCGATCACCGCGATGAAGGCGGTCATTCCGGACGACGGTTCGGACGAGTGGTAAGCGCCATGCACTATTATTTTGCGCCGATGGAAGGCGTGACCGGTGCGGTCTATCGCCGGACGCACCACGAATTTTTCTCAGGTGTGGACAAGTATTTCATGCCGTTTATCACACCGACCACGAATGAAAAGCTGACGCCGCGGCAAAAGCGCGATGTCCTGCCGGAGTACAACGAGGGCGTGCCTGCGGTTCCGCAGCTGCTCACCAAGTCTGCCGCGGACTGCATCTGGGCGGTTAATGCACTGCATGACCTCGGGTATCCCGAGGTCAATCTCAACCTTGGCTGTCCGTCCGGCACGGTGACGGCCAAGGGAAAGGGAGCCGGATTTCTCGCACATCCGGACGAGCTGGACCGGTTTTTTGACGAAGTTTTCGCAAAATGCGAGGGGATTTCGGTAAAAACCCGTCTCGGCGTGCATGAGGCAAGCGAGTTTGACAAGCTGCTCGAGATTTACAACCGCTATCCCATCACCGAGCTGACCATCCATCCGCGCGTGCGGCAGGATTTCTACAAGGGCAGGGTCCGGGAGACAGATTTCGCGGCGGCGCTGCCGCGCTGCAGCATGCTCGTATGCTACAACGGCGATCTCATCACCGAGCGGGACGTGAGCACCGTCAGCGAACGCTATCCCGATTTACCGGCGGTGATGATCGGCCGTGCGCTGATCGCCGATCCGTCTCTCGTGGCGCGCCTGACCGGCGGCAAGGCCGCGGACGCAAAAACGATCGAGACCTTCCACGATACATTGTTCATGCGCTACTGCGAAGCCTTTGGCGACAGCCGGATTGCCATGCTCCGCATGAAGGAAATCTGGTTTTACCATCTGAATCTGTTTGAAAACAGCGAAAAACCGGGCAAAGCGATTAAAAAAGCCAAAAATGCCGCAGAATTTCAGTCGGCGGCCGCAGCCGTGTTCCGTAATTGCAGGGTGCGGGCGAACGCCGTGCCGCTGTGGTTCAAACCCGCGTAAATTTTAGGAGTTGACCCTGTGTGACCAAGACTATCAACGATGTTTACATGCAGCTTTTCCGCCGTTTGAAAGAGGGCGGCGACCCGATGCCGCAGCTGACCGCGCGGGAGATTACCGCCTACGCCTGCAAAGCAGACAAAAAGCAGACAGCCGGCTGGTCCCATTTCTACGTTGAGGATGCGACCGTGGATTACGCCGGTCTGCTGTGCGACCGCTGTCTGGACGGCGAACCGCTGGCGTACATTATCGGCGAATGGGATTTTTACGGCCTGACCTTCAAGGTGGATCGTTCGGTGCTCATTCCGCGCTCGGATACCGAGCGCCTGTGCGAGCTGGTTATTGAGCAGGCCAAAGAGCGGGTTTCACCTCGTATTCTCGATTTGTGCTGCGGCTCGGGCTGCATCGGCATTGCGGCGGCGCACACGGTCGAGGATGCCCGCGTGACCGCGATCGACCTGTCGGACGGTGCGCTGCACATTACCCGCGAGAACGCCCGTGATCTGGGCGTGAGCAGCCGTTTGCTGACCATGAAGGCCGATGTCATGCACGCGCCTCCGCGCGGACTTGGGCAGTTTGATATTATCGTTTCCAATCCGCCGTACGTCACCGAGGACGAAATGCAGATGCTCGACCGCAGTGTAGCCGATTTTGAGCCGCATGAGGCGCTTTACGGCGGCGAGGACGGTCTGGATTTCTATCATGCCATCTGCGACAGCTGGGGTGAACTGCTGGTGCCGAACGGCAGGCTGCTGTTCGAGTGCGGCTGGCAGCAGGCCGATGACGTGGCCGGCATCATGCAGCGGCACGGCTACAAGGACGTCACTATCACCGAGGATTACAGCGGCGTGCCGCGCATCGTGTACGGCACGAATAACCGTCCGGATGTGGATTTGACGAGGGATGCGTAAATCGGAATTTGCGGGAGTGTCGCCGTTATGGTTAGAGAATTGCGGAAAGAAGATATAAATAAGCGCGCGTTGTAAAATGAAGTTGCGCATTTAGTCAAATAAAAGGTCCACAGCGAGGGCCTCTGTGTTAGAATCAATTTGCTACAAAAATTCAACACAGAGGCCCTCGCTATGGACTATCCAATCATATGCAAAGGAAAGTAGTAGATTAGCTATCAGCTGCGGGAGAATTTACTGAAGAATTCTTCCCAAATGCGGAACGACATTTCCGGCATAGTAGCATGCGGCATGTAGTCCACCTGCGTGAACTGCACGGGAGCCGTGCCCTCACGGTCGAAGTAATGATCTTTGAAGCGACCATTGACCGTGTTGGCGCACTGTGCCCAATCGGCGGGAATCATATCAGCCTTGCCGTTGCGTTTGAGCCACAGCTCGACGGTCAGACCGGTTTCGTTCTCGTGGGTGGGTTCACACGGAATGAGCCATTCCTCATTCATGCCCCAGAACATCCAGATTGGAAGCTGTACGCCGTTTTCGGCGGCATACGGCAGGGAAGTCATTTTCTCATACGCACCGCCGAAGAATGCACCCGAGCAGGGGGCGACAGCGGCAAAGCGCTCGGTCAGTCCCAACGCCAGCATTTCGGTCATCAGCGAGCCCCACGAGTGACCGGTTGCGAACACGCGGTGCTCGTCCACCGGATACTCGGCAATCATCTTGTCCAGCAGGAACGAGAAGAATTTCAGTTCATCCGGGCGGTCGTCCTCAAGAAACACGTTCCATGCGTTGAGCGGCGCCCAGTCGGGCATAAGCCCCTGCTCAGGCATGTCAACCTTGGCATGCAGTGCGGACGGAAACACAACAATGAATCCGTATTTTTCTGCGACATCGTACCAACCGCTGTTGCCGGCGTAGATCTCACCGGTACAGGTGTAGCCATGCATCGCGAGCACGAGCGGCACCTTCTTTTCGGGATTTTGCCGTACCGACTGCGGAATGTAAACATACCATTCGCGCATCCAGCCGTCAAATTCCTCGTAGCGGTACTCCATGCCGAGGTCGCGGACCGGATCCTTTGTCACGCGCAGTTCACCGCCGGGACTGCTCATCCAGCGGCGCTGACGATAGAGAAAGTCCTTCCAGATACGGCGCTGCAGGCGTTTGGCATACTGCTCGGATGCACTGGGAATACTGCTGTGGCAGACACGGTACGCTTCCTTCTCCTGATTAGGCGCGTAAGGTGTTTCCTTCACGCGGTAATACTCGTACTGATCGGGAGACAGCTGACGGCCTTCTTCGGCTTCACATGCATTGCGCCAGTAGGTGAGGATAGTGTCGCCAGTACCGGTAGATACGGTCGGATCGTCGATAATCCACGCGGGCATCGGGATATCCTGCTTGTGAATGTCCTTGCGATGTTCCAGATCCTCAAAGCCGTCCAGATTGAGGGCATACGCCTGTCCGCAGTCGGTCAGATACTGCTCGGAAACTGCCGAGCCGCCGACCGAAGCCACACCTGCGAAGAACGCCGGATCGTAAGCCGCCGCCATATTGGCGAGCACGCCGCCTTCCTTACAGCCAACCAGATAGAACTTGGATTCGTGGACACAGAACAGCTTGCGGTCTGCGGCGGCAAGTGCTGCTGCGTTGATATACGCAACATCGCCATCCGGTGTGCCGTAGGCTTCGTTCGTGTTCCATGCGCCGTTTTCCGGCTCAAGGAAGAACACGATTAGACGTTCCTTGCACTCCTCGGTGTCCGCGATCTCACACCAGCCGCTGTGCTCGAGCAGATCATCGGCGGTCTGGCCGTTTTCTCCCAGCACAAGAATACCGGCGGTGGATTCGCGGATATCATGCGGTACATAGGCCAGCATGCGGCGCTTTTTGCCCGCGTATTCCACCGGCAGCTCAAACGTGCCGGAGAACTTGGGGGCGTAGGGATTTTTCGGGTCGCATATGTCTAAAATTTTATGGGTATACATGTTGTTCACGCTTTCTGTTACGCCGTACGGCCGGTGAGATCCTTCATAATGCCGTCGTATTCCTTATCCAGATGGTAAACCAGCATAAGGATGATAACCAAGGCCCATGCGATCATGTTGCCGTAAATGTAAAGGTTCTTGACCATGCTTATTGCGGAGGGAATCTCCACTTCCAGACCGGTAAAGCCGGAAACCTCCATCAGCTGACCAACAAGCCAGCCTGCAACGCCGCCGCCGAACTTCTGGCCGACAGTGAATGCGGAGAAGATGAGGGCCTGTACACGGATACCGGTCTTCCAGTGACCGTACTCGATAACATCAGCCAGCATGGTGAAGATGCAGCCGTAGAACGGGGCTTCGCCGATACCACGCATAACAGCAGCGGCCATAACCATGGTCATATTCTGCGGTGCAAACAGGACAACGACCTGACCGAGCACGCAGAGCACTGCGCCGAACAGAACCAGATTGCGCTTGCCGAACTTCTTGATGAACGGGGCAAGACAGATGATAGCAATAATCTTCGGAATGTTCTCGAAACTCTGCATAACGCCCATGACTTCGACGTTACCCAGCATATACTGTGCGTAGTAAGTAGCAACGGTGCCGTTTACGTTCTGGTACAGAGCAACGGCTATCATCGTGAGTGTAAGTACGATGAAATACTTGTTCTTCAGGGTAGCCTTCAGGCGCTGTGCGAACGGCATAGCCTCGGCTTCCTTGGCTGCATCAGTGTGGAAACGCTCCTGACAGCCCTTGTAGCAGAACAGCAGCATGAAGAAAGCAACGATAGAGTAAATCGCGCAGACCGTGATCCATGCCTTCTGACCGCCGCCGAGCATGTTGATGAACGGCAGGGTGAGTGCGGTAACGATCAGGTTACCGATCGGGGACATGGCCATGCGGAACAGATTGAGTTTAGCAAGGTCATCGTCATTGCGAGTCATCATCGGTGCCAGATTGGAATACGGCAGGTTGAGTGCGGTATATACGCCGGTGGTGCACAGGTTATAGGTGATGAATACATAGATCGCCTGTACCATCGTGCTTGAATGCGGCGGCACGCAGAACATCAGCACGGAGGCAATACCGTAAGGTGCGGCCATCCAGAGTATCCACGCACGAGCCTTGCCCTTCGGGGAGTTTACCTTGTCTACAATCTGGGCGATCAGCAGGTCACTGATGCCGTCAAATACACGAGATACTAACAGAATCGTTCCGACAAGTGCCGCAGACATGCCGATTACGTTCGTGTAGAAGTATACGATCAGACTGGAGGTGATTGCAAATACGACGTTGCAGGCGGTGTCGCCCATGCCGTATGCGATTTTTTCCATCAGACTGGTTTTGAATGAGGTGTCATTCATTGAAAGCTGTTTTTTCGTCATTTTCCTTACCACCTTTTCGTTCAGAATCGGCTGCGCAGCGTTTCTGTTTGGGATTTGACTATAGTATAGTACGAAAAGAACAAAGAAAATACGGGATATTCATTTTAGACATAGCAATATATTTTGTATTCGCTCGGAGGAGAAACAGTGCTTTTGTCGCATAATATGAAATGACAGATAGAAAAAGGTCAAAAAACAGATATTTCAGAAAAGGTTTATGTAAAATTCATCTTTCTGATGCGGAAGAGCCGTACCTCAAGCGGCTGCAGTGCTGTTTCGAGCCGCAGAGCGGTATCCACCTGTTCGGTGGTCAGTGTGCGGTGTGCGGAAGCGTGCTCGGCCAGATATTGCAGGAAGGCTCGGTCAGGGGACGGCGGTGCGCCGGCGGCAAGCCACAGGTCGAACGAGGAACCCGAGGTGCGGGTGATTTCCTGCTGCTCAATCTGGTACAGACCGCGTCTGAGAGCGGGAAATGTGACCTGAAACCGCACGACCTTGCCGCTCTCGAATACCGAATAGGCGTCTTCCGGATGCTCCAGACGGCGGTAACGATAGCGGTAAATGTTGTCGTAATGGGTGTAATTATATAGAATCAGCTGCCATTCCCGTTCACTTTGGGTGAAATACCAGCCGTCACCGGAAGCAATGCAGCAGTTGCCGAGCTGTCCGAGCAGGCGCAGTGCCTCATAGCCGATCTTCGGCACGCCGTTATAGGTGAACAGACCGTAGCCGCCGTGGTACATGGAATCGAAGTTCGCACGCTCGTCCATCAGATCGGAGATTGTCCAGTAGCCGAAGGCGGATACGGCATCCATATTTTCGCAGATGTTTTTGGTCAGCCAGACGGATTTGTAGCAGGTGTCGCTCGAAAGGTCGCGCTGCCATAGCGTGGAGTTCCATTCCTCGATGAAAATGTCCATGTCGGGCAATTCAAATTCGCGGCATATACCGTTAAGGTCATAGAGGAAGGTTTTAACGAAATTTGTATCCTTGGATAATACGGATGGGATAGACTGCTGACTGAGCGTATAGCTCATAAAATTTGCATCGGCGGACGAAGATTCATGCGGATAGCTTTGCACGGTCAGGAAATCCGGCAAACAGTCGTGGGCTGTGGCATACTGCAGAAAGACACGCATACCGCGCGGGTCCCATACCACACTGGACATGGCGCCCGGTCCGCCGAATTGCAGCCGTGTATCGACAGCTTTGACCGCATGGTACACGCAGTCATACAGTTCGAGATATTCATCCATGGTCATGCAGTCGAAGAACACATAGTTAATCTGAAAGGTAGAGAACTTCCACTGGGATACCTCGTCCCAGCCGTATCGGCAGATTGCATGCCGCAGAATAGCTTCAACCAGTGCGCCGAATGCCGTGCAGTCCGCACATGCAGCGGTGATCGAGCCGGTCTCGAAGATGCTGGTCTGTGCTTTCGCCAGTTCCCGGGGAATAAAGCTGAATTCCAGGAACGGGCGCAGCCCCTGCTCGAGCAGGAAGTCGATGACCATATCGAAGTAGGTGAAGCAGCACTTCACTTGGCCGTTTTCCATACCCTGATAGATGTGAAGCTCCTGATCGAGCATGCCGTGGAACCGCAGATAGCGGAAGCCGATCTCCTGCTGGATTTTGATAATCTGCTGTTGAACAGCGGCGGTCAGCAGATGCTTGGCGTATCCGGCGTTGAGCAGGGTTTTCCACGTATGACGAAGCCTGCGCGGCTGTACATTCTCATCAACCGTGATGTACCGCGTTTCGTGCGGCAGCTCGCGCTGCGGATCGGGCGGAACGGCAAACTGCAGCAGATAGGTAACGCCGTCCTGCAGTAAAGTTTCCTCGCCGGATGGGTCAGCGGCGGCTTTCTGGGTGGTATGCTGGCGGTATTGCCGCGGTGTCTGGCCGTGTTTCTGACGAAAATGTTCGATGAAAGCACTGGCGTTGTGAAATCCGCAGTCATAGGCGATCTGAGTAATGGAGTGATCCGTGCTGCGCAGCTGCTTTTCGGCGTGTTCCAGACGCAGCCCCATGACATACTGGGAGTAGGTCATATCCAGATTCTGCTTGAGGAATCGGGACAGATAGCCTTCGGACAGAAACTCGCGTGCAGCAAGCTCGCGCAGGGAAATATCCTCATTCCAGTTGGAATGAATATGATCCATGATGCGCTTCATGCGGCGCATGGTTTCCTCTCGCTTGGTATTGCTTTTTGGCACATCGGAAATGAGAAAATGCGCTGTCAGCAGATCAACGAGCTTGAGTACATTGGGGACAATACCGGAGGCGTTCTGCTCCGGGTTCTGAAAGAAATCCTGAAAAATCGTTGCAAATAATACGCGGATGGTCTGGTACTCCTGCTTTTCATTCTGGCTGGAGGCGTAGCAGAAGCAGACATTCTGTCTGCTCCAGCTGGCAAGCTGCAGCAGATTTTCGGGGATCTGCATGGCGGTCATCTCGGCATTTTCCGAGCAGTTCACCTGATATAATTCAAACGGGTTGACAACCAGCAGCGCGCCTGCGGGCATGGAGTACTCGGCGGACTGGTATCGGATTGAGCTGTTTCCGTGCAGCCCAAAAAACAGCGTCAAACCGCTGCTGAACTCTGATCGGCAGATCTGGTCATGAAATGCCTGAAAGATAATCTGTTCCCGTTTGGTGCGCATGGCTGTTCCTGCTTTCTGTCGAATGTAGTGGTTTTATTGTAGCATACGGCTTCGGAAAAGTACAAGTGCGGCCTCGCGCGGAGCATAGAGACGGCACAAGTCTATTATAAAAAAGCTGCCCATGAGGTAGCTGTCTATAAAGCAGGTTTTGAGAAACAAATACTATGGCAATTACCGGACAAGGGTTGCTGACAAAAGGGATATGTACCGTATGATATACTATCTAACAGATGGGGTGATTTTATATGCGAAAAGGAGCAGTATATAACTGCTCCTTTGAGGCTGTCGAAAAACTATCGTTTTTCGAGTAGCCTCTCGATCGAAACCACGCTTTCGATCGAATGCTGAAGAAAAACCGCGTCCTCCGGACACATTTTTTCTGCCCTTGTATAAAAACCGAGGTACACAAGGTGAATTGCCGCATAGCGGCAAGAGAGGGTGGTCTGGGCCACGCCTCCGGTTTTTATGAATTTGCTGCGCAAATTCTATTTTATGCGTGCTGTCGCACGAAGCACAAAATAGAAATCTGACTTTTTCGACAAGCTGAAAGGAGCAGTATATAACTGCTCCTTTTTCATGCCATCCGGCGTATTGGGTTTTACTTTTGAACGATTTTCTCGCACCAGCGCTGCATGATTGCGGCGATCTCGGCACGAGTTGCGGTGCCGGTCGGGGCAAGAAGGTTGCCGCTCTTGCCATTCAGCACGCCTGCGCCGACAGCCCACTGCAATGCGGGAATTGCGTACTCGCTTGCCTGCAGGGCATCCGCGTAGCTGAGAATGTTGGTGTCCTCGCCTACGCTTACGTCAATGCCCTTGCTCTGTGCGTAGCGGTACAGGATTGCTGCCGCTTGTTCACGGGTGACGGCTGCATTCGGTCGGAACGTGCCGTCTGCGTAGCCGGTTACGACCTTGTTTGCCGCTGCCCAGCCGACCGCCTTGGCGTACCATGCGTCCGCCTTAACGTCGGAGAAGCTTGCCGAAGCGCTCTGCGGCTTGCCCTCCAGATTGAACAGAATCTGCACCAGCATACCGCGCGTCAGATTGCTGTTCGGTGCAAAGGAAGTGCCGGAAACGCCGTTCATTATGCTGTGCGTCAGCACATAGTCGATGGATACATGATACCACTTACCGGTGTCAACGTCCTTAAACGGTGCCGACGGGCAATCCTTGCCACCATCACACGGCTTGGTTTCGCCGGACGCGGCAAATGCCACATTGACCTTGGAGGACGGCATCTTAAAGGTGTATTTGCCGCTGCCGAGGTCGGTCAGCGCAACGGACTTGCCGTTTGAGTCCGTGACGGTCAGCGTACCCTCGTCGGAAACGGTCAGCGTTACGGTGTCGCCTGCCGCCGCCTTAGTCTTATCCGCTTTGACGATGTTCGCCAGCGCGGACGGGATCACAACATCGTAGGTGGTCGGCGCAACGGCTCCGCCGCCGCCACCGCCGCCGCCCGGCATCGGTGCGGTGTTCTTGTACCAGCCGATGGCAAACGGAGACAGGCTGTTCACCGTGAAGCTGATACCGTCAGTACCATTAACCGGCGTGATGGGCTCGGTTTCACCGATTTCGTGATTCTTCATCGTGCTTGTAAACATATGGATAACAGTGTAGGTGTAGCTGCTGTCCAGACCGCTCTTGAGCTCGCTGTACGGAATCGTTACGGTGATGCCGTTTGCCGGGAAGTGCTTCTCAGTTGCCGGTTTCCAGCCAGTACCATCATTATACTGAAGCTGAATGTCATAATACTGAATGTTTGCTGCCGGTACGGAAGCGTTCACCTTGTCGACCTGCGTCCGCAGTGCGATTTGCAGTGCGGTTTTCAGTGCATCGGTATCGGCGTACTTCTTCTTCAGCACTTCCGGAACAGTCAATTCTTCCCTTACTGTCTGGAACTGCATGGAGGTCGCTTCCAGCGCAATGTTATTGGTGACATTCGCAACGGTGATGGTGTAGCTGCCGTTCTGATTGTTCACGACCGTCAGCTTGTTCTCATTGCCATCATTGCTGATCGTACCGAGACAATTCGTACCGTTTACCGTGAGTGTGGTGAGATACTGTCCGCTTACCGGTGCTACGGTAAAGGTGACGGTGCCGTTCTTGCGAATTTCGGTTACCGGAGTGGTATCGTCCGGTGTGCGCTTGACATTGGAAACCGTCCAGCCGTTATCGCTTGTCGGAATCACAAAGCCCGCATACGGCTCAAACGCAACCTCAACCTCGGTATTCTCGCTCAGGTTTTCGATGGTGAGCGTGTTGGACAGGTTATCCTGAACCGTGCCGTTCACCGTCTACTTCTCCACCATGTAGTCAGTATTCGGTGTTACGCGCAGAACGACCTTCTTGCCCTTCTCCACCTGAATGCCGGATTCGGAGGAGGCGTCGACAGTCTCGAGCGTATCGCCGTAGCCTGCCTGAGCGGTCAGCGTGCCGTTTGCGTTGCAGATCGTTTTCAGCGTAACGAGCTGGCTTGCCGCAAAGTCCGCCTTGACTGTGTGACCCTTGGTTACATCATTCAGCTCCAGCGTCAGACTGCTGTTGCCCTTGTCCTCAGTGTCCAGTGTCCAGACGGTCAGATACTGGTTGTCATCCGGTACAGCCGTGAGGACTACATTGGCGTGACGGCTGACCGTCAGCTTGCCGTCCGTAATATCCGCGGTCGTGCCGTTTACCGTCGCGGTGACGTGGCCGAAACCGGTCGTGCTGATCGTAATCTCGTAGGTCGGGATCGGTTCAAATGCTACATATACCGTTGCTTCATCGGTCAGATTGGTAATGGTGTAGCGGTTCTGCTCGGATGCCGTGTCTGCAATTTCGGTCGTGCCGTCAGCCGCCGTATACCAGCCCTTGACCTGATAACTGTCCTTCGGCTGTGCCGTAAAGACGATGGTCGAGCCGGCAGGCTGCTCTGCGCCGGAGTCAAACGCCTTCGTGCCGTTCTTTGCCGTCAGCGTACCGTTTGCGGTGCCCTCGCTGTCAGAAATAACACCGTAGTTTACCGCGTAGGATACGGTATTCAGCGTATATGCTGCAGAAACCGTGGTGTTCTTCGTGATTGGAAGCGTGAGCGTTTCACTCGTTTCCTCGCTCTTTTCACCGTTCACGGTCCAGCCTGCGAAGGTATAACCGGTGGCGCTCTGCGGCATTGCCGTAAAGGTAACACTCGTGTCACCGACAATGGAATTTCCCGTTGCAAGCGGTGCTTTGTTTGCCTGTGCTGTTACGGTGCCGTTCGTTGCGGAGAAGTTCACCGTATACGACTTGCGGACGATTTTCACCTGCACATCCATGCCGATATTATGGGTCACTTTGTGCGTAAAGGTCGTACCGGTCTCGCCGGACTGCTTGCTGCCGTCCACATACCAGCCTTCTACCTTGTAACCGTTATCCAGACCGGAAACGGTAAAGGTAATGGAACCATCGCCGTTCGGCGTGAAGGCTGCGGAAAGCGTTGCATTGTGCTTGTCAGCCGCCGTGCTGCCTTCCTTGAAGCCGTAGGTCACCTTGTCGCCCAGCGGGTCAAACTGAACCTGAACCGTCTGCGGCGTGGTGATCTGATTGTCGATCGTCAGCTCCGGCTCGCTGTCCTGCTTTTCGCCGTTGAGCTGCCATACGCCGGTCTTATAGCCGGTATCCGGCGTTGCGGTGAAGGTAACGACCGAATCACGGTAAACCGTAAGTGTACCAGCGGTGGAGTCGGTCACCTTGTAGCTGTCCATGTTCTTGCGGGTGACAGTCGCCTTGAGCGTGCCGTCCGTGCCGCCGTTCGTGTCCGGCGTCTTGTCGATGACAGACCAGTTGACCATAGTGGTCGGAATCGCTGACCATACAGGCGTGATGGTCGGATCGTTCTGCACATTTCTGATGGCGTAGGACTTGTTATCGGTTGTAGTGCCGGTGCCGTCGGTGTATGCCGGCAAAACGCCATCCATCATGCCGACCTCGTAACCCTTATCCGGCGTCAGCGTAACCTTGAGGCTCGTGCCAAAGTCCACATAGTTGCCGGTGGTCAGCGTTTTTTCCGTGCCGTCTACAGTGCCCTTGACTTCAACCGTGCCGCCTGTAGCGGTGCTAATTGTTACCTTCGGCTTTGCAAGGAATGTCGCGGTAATTTCAGTGTTTTCGCCAACCTTTTCAAGCGTCTTGTCCTTTGCGCCGTTTGCCTTGTCCTCATTGACAGCGCTGCCGTTGATCGTACCTACAACATAGCCGCTCTCCGGCGTTGCCGTAACGATAAGGTCGGTGCCAAAGTCCACATGAGTGCCGCTTGTCAGCGCGGTATCTGCCTTGCCGTTCACAGTGCCCTTGACTTCAACCGAGCCATTCTCACCCGCTTTAATCGTTACTACCGGCTTTTCCACGAAGGTTGCGGAGAAGGTAGTGTTTGCCTTGATTTCAGCAACCGTTAGCGTTTGCACGCCGTTCACCTTATCTGTATTCGGGGTAGTAATGATACTGCTACCCGAATCCGCCGTTACATCCGTTGCAACGTAATTATCGTTCGGTGCTGCGGTTACGGTTGCCTTCGTGCCGGAGTAGACATACTTGCCATCTTCCGGCGTTACCGCTACATCGTTTAGCGTGTAGGCAACGCTGATCGTGCCGTTTGTCGGCTGTGTAATTGCTACCGTAGGCTTCGCGCGAACCACCATGTTGACCGTAGTTGGTGTGGTCAGGCTGTCGATGGTGTAGGTGAAGATTTTGCCGTTGCGGTCTGCCTTTACCTCGGTACCGTTTACCGTCCAGTTTACGACCTCATACGCGGTCGGCTCTTCATAGGTAAAGGTGATGCTGCTGTAGGTCGTGCAATTAGCGCCAGTCGCAATTTCTGCGCCGTTTGCGGTATACTTTGCGGTCAGCTTGCCGCCGCCTGCAACAGCCTTGCCGCTTTCATCGACAATACCGAAGTTTACTTCCGTCGGCGTTGCATTGTCGTTCACTAGTGTGCGTACCAAGATATTGCGTTGCAGATTGCGAATCGTGTAGCGCAGTCCGGTAACGCTCGAGTCAGTCCATGTACCGCTCTCGGAGATCTTGTACTGCCAGCCGGCAATGCCCATCGCGGAGGACGGCTTTGCGGTCAGCGTAACCGTAGAGCCCTTTTCGCCCTTACCGTCGGTCAGTCCGGTGGTCTCGAAGTTCAGAGCGATTTCCTTGTTCGTATCCTCTTGATCGACCGCCGAATAATGTACTTCAAATTGTGCCGTCTGCTCGAATGTGACATTGACAACCGTGTTCGCAGTGATCGTCAGTTTAAGCTCGCTGCCGCTGAAAACAGTGCCGTCAGCGTTCTTCTGCGTTTCCACCTTGCCGTCACGGGTAACCGTCCACTGCTTTACAACATAGCCGTCATTCGGCTTCGCCGTAAAGGTAACCTCGGTGCCGCTGAGCACAGAGGTCGCTGCAAGCGGATTGCCGTTTGTCGTGGCGGTGACAGAGCCGTAGGTATCGCTCTGCGCCGATACCGTGTAGAACTGGTTGGAGAACTCAACGTGTACATCCAGATTCTTCTGCAGGCTCGAAACCGTCAGCGTTTTCTTGTCTGCCGAAAGGGTGTAATTAGTCGTACTTTCGGTCACTTCAGTGCCGTTGACCGTCCACTTCCAAACCTGATAGTTTTTTGCCGGCTCAGCGGCAAAAATCACATTGCTGCCGCTTGCGATCTCGGCACCGCTCTTAAAGGAGGTCGAATAACCGCCCTGATAATCCTGCAATGTGCCGTTGTTGCCATTGGAGTAGGTCACCGTGTAGGTATCCGCCAGCACAAGAACCATGGAGCTTTTCAGCGTAGGCGTATACTTGGAGAGGAATTCCGCCTGTTTATTCACGAAGTCGGTCTTATTTCCGCTCTCCGGCTCGTTATAAACCACGCTGACATTGTATACACCGGCGGTCTTGTCGGTCGGCATACCCTCTGTGGTAAACAGGCTCTTGTAAGTATTGTCGGCTGCCAACAAATCGCCGAAGTTAATGTCACCATTCTTCGTATTGGGTGCCGTAATTGTAATCGGCTTTTTGCTTACCGTGATGTACTTGCTTGCCAGCACCTTGTTATCTGCGGTTGCGGTAATGCGATAGGTGCCTGGAACAAGCGTTTTTCCGGATTCCCAATTTGTCACCGCAGACGAACCGTCCTTGTAGGCGGCGTAGGTGACGCCGGTCTTTTCTGGACTGGTAGTACCGTTGATCGTCACGCTCTTGAGGCTTGGAGAAATCGTGTCGCCATAAGTGCAGTCGCTTACCGAAATCTCATAGAGATCGTCTGCCGCCTTGGCATAGTAGGTAACTGCGCCGCTGCGCGAACCGTTCGTTTCGCTGTTGCCGCCGAAAATCGCCACAATGCTGTAAACGCCGGCTTCGCTCGGTGTCCACTTGCACTCAACCTTGGAATTTCCGGAGGACTTGCTTACCGGATAGCGTACCACGCTGCCGGTGGTCGTGTTCGTGATCTCGAACGTGACCGTGCCGTTGTTTGCGGCGCTGCTATCCTTCACGTTTACCGTTGCGGTCAGTGTAACTTCATCGCCCGGTACCTGCGTCTTGTTGCCGGTGGTCTTGACCTCGGTCGTTACGGCTGCACCGGGCTTGAACAGCTTGCCGTCCGTATTCTGATACAGACCAGTTACCAGAGACAGGCTGGTGTAGGTGTCTCCATTCTTCGAGTAGTAGGTACCGCGCAGCTCGTAGATGGTGAGCGTAGTTGGAGTCTCGCTTTCCGTAGTATAGGTCAGAACCGTATAGCCGTTCTCAGTCACATAAACGGGTGTCAAGCTGTCTGTACGATAGGTGTTGGTGTCTGTATCACTGATGGTGGTCTTTCCTGCCATCGCAACGGGCGTATCGCCATCCTTGCGATAATAGGTACCATCCTTACGATACAGCGTCAGCGTTTCCTGCGTTCCTGCTTTATCGGCAACGCCGCTTGCGGTGTAAACCGTATAGGCTGTTTCACCGATTGTTTCGGTCTGCTGGGTTTTCCGGAAACCGTTGTCGCCGATTTCATACGCCGTGTCATTCAGCGTTACGCGATCCGCTGCGGCGGTCAGCGCTGTGGGCGTAGCAGAAACCGTACCGGTGTACACGCCGTCAGCGTTCGGTCCTTGCAGGTCACTGGGCGTCATCTCGTAATAGTGATAGCCGGTGCTGCCGGAAGCGCCGTACACGCCGCTTTCGATATGCTTATCACCTGTATACGCATTATCGTACTTCTGGTACGTCTTACCACTGATATTATACTGTGCGGTAACGGTTTTCTTCGTTTCTCCTGCTGTTGTTTCATGGGTCGCGCTGCCGCCAGTGCCGCTGGTTTTCAGTACAGTTGTGCTGTCCGCCTTGCCGACCGTCAGTTTGACCGTATCCGAGTAAACCACCGACGATTTTTCCGTCTTCATATTGGTCTGCGAAACGATGCAGCGGTATTCGGTGCCGCTCATGCTCTGCGTGGGCTTTTCGACAGTCAGCTTCGGCGCATTCTGGTTCAAATCGGTCCAGCGTCCGCCGTTCGTTCTGCTCTGCCAGCGATAGGTAACGCCCTTTGCTTCTCCGGTCGGGGTCGCAGAAATGGTAAATACAGCATCGGTACCGGGGCGAACGCTCGTACTCTCCGGCTGTTTCGTAATATTTGGCTTGTCTCCGGTCGCCAGTGTAGTGACCGCCAGAGGCTCGGTATAATCCGTGGATGTTCCGTCCGTGCCGACCGACTCGAGCACATACTGATACTGCGTGCTCGGCTGTACTTTGGTATCGGTCAGCGTGTATTTGCCGTCCTTGTCGGCAGCCAGACCGCTTACCGTGCCCAGCAGTGCGTACTTCGTGCCGGTGGTGTTGTTCGGCATATAGCGGTAAACTTGATACTGCGCTGCCGTGGTAAAGCCGCTCTCCCACTCCAGGGTCACGCTGTTGGTGGTGACTTCCTTGGCTTCCAGATTCTGCGGCTTGCTGGGTGGCTGCTTTACGTTTGCCACCAGATAGCTCAGCACCGGAACATTGTAGGAAAGACCACCGGTCGACAGCGTGGTCTCCCAGCCGACAAACTGCCACTGGAAGCTGTATCCCGTTGTGCCGGACGGCAGATCGTGCACGGTGCCGCTGCGCTCGATTCCCTCGGTGGAAATGCTGCTCGCGCTGCTGCCGGAGGACGAGCCGCCGCTCAGACCGAACTTAAATCCGCCGAGACCGCCGCCGCCCTTGGCATCAATATTAAAGGTAAGCTCCTTTGTGGTGGTCTGCGAGGTTTCAAACTCTACCGACTGGGACTTGGAGCTTTCGCCGGACTCGGTTGCAAACCAGCCGCCATTCGTGCCCTTGCTGGTGGTAACGGCGTTCTTGAGTCCGGTCGTCGTGCTGCGGTAGGTAGAAGGCTGACCCGCCGTGGAGGCGATGATGTCGCTTCCGATTTCGGGGTCGCCGCGCTGCGCCGCCGCCGCGTTATACTCCGACAGCGGAATTGTTTTGTAGGTCGGCGCGTCTGCTACCGTGATATCCATCGTGCTCTTGGAGCCGTCCGCCGACGTGGTGTTATAGTGATAGATCGTGACCGGAATACAGATCAGCACCACCGCGCTTTCCGCCTGCTCGGCGGAGAAGCTGTTGGTCATAGTGAAACTCTGCTCTATTTCAATGGAGTTGTTCCACTCGGCTTCAAACGCGGTTTCAAATTCAAATCCGCCAAGATCGACGATGCCGCCTACGGAGAAATTCTGCGAGAAGGAAACATAGGTGCCGATCCGGTTTGCGGTGCTGGTACCGGTGGAGCTGCCGCTGCCCTTGGAGAAGGAGATCGCGGTTTCGCCGGCGTTGCTGTATTCAATGTCTTCGAAATACGGAGGCGCCTCCATAACGGCAAGCACCTGCGGATCGTTAAAGGCGTATTCCTTGCCCTGATAGTCCGCAATAATGCCGTCGCTGTCGATATCCGGCGCCGCCAGCGCGATTTCGGCGATGCCCCATGCGTTCATACCCCAGCGGCAGCTTCGCAGACCGTTTTCGGTGTCGTTCATCACATTTTTGCCCTTGCCTGTGCTCTGATACGAACCGGTTGCCTTGCTGCTGTCGTAGTCCGTCGGCTTGTAGTAATAGCCGCCGATGTTTACGGCCTTTCCGTCTCCGGACGATAGCGTAAACAGGATCTGCTCACGCCCTGCCGCGTTGCCATCAAAGTTGCCGACAATCGGCTGGTTGATGATCTTGCGGTCCTGCAGGACTTTATCCAGACCTTGTGTCTTTGTATCTGCACCGTTCAGCGATCTGTCTGCGGAATTGTACTTGAAGATCTGACCGCGGATGACGATATACGGCACGGTGCCGCGTCCGTCAAACCGCACGATACCCAGCGAACATGGGTTCATGCATTGCAGGTACGAGGAGTCCTCGCCGACCCAGTTCGTGTTGTTGTCACCGTTCTGCTTCACATAGATGCCGCTCTGGCAGGAAACGTCCTTGCCATCAAAGTTCTGCGTCGTCGTGTCCACCTTATAGCCGTTGCCGGTGTAATCTGTGATGACCGCGAAGTAGCCTCTGTTATGGAAGTTATCGTCAGTGTTGTTATCGTCTGCGCCGACACCGGCGGTGATGATCTCCATCGCGCCGTCGTTGTCGATATCCTCCGCGCGGCTTGCCGCTGCGCGCAGATGCCAGCCTGCATCGTACTTGTTTGTCGGCTGGTTGCCGGCAAGCACATGGCTGAACTAATAGGACCAGACGGTCTTCCAGCTGCTGTTGCTATCCTTGGACAGCACCATCACGACCGAGCCGAGCTCTTTAATGCCGGACTCACCATACAGATTGCCCAGCGAAACCGTGACGATCAGCTCGTCCTTGTTGTCCGCCTTGCCGTCCAAATCCGCCGCTTCAAGCTGCACCATAGCGGTGTTCTCTGCGATTTTATCCAGATCGGTTCCGCCCAGAGTCTGAATTTCATTCAGCGTTTTGCCGAAATACTTCTTCAGCGTTTCGTCGTTGCCGATGTTCAGAACATCTTTACCGTCTTGATAGTATCCATCATTGCTTTTGAGCATCAGATTGCCCTTTGCCGGATCATAAAACACCACGGTTTCCTTGCCGTTGCCGTCAAAATCACCCGCAGCAATAGCGGTATAACCCTCGGCGTTGTAGCCGTTCAGCTTGCTCATCCAGCTGTAAGCGCCGTCTGCATCAGAGCCTCCGTACTTGATACTGCTGCTGCTAAAGTTGCCCGAATTGTCAGCAAACACATTCAGCTGCATTTTATAATCGCTGTTTCCCGAGCCACGTGTTGTACCCCAGTATGCAACGGTGCTATCACGTCCGGTGCCGGTTCGTTCAAATGCCGCAGCACTGACATAGTAATAGGGAGAAGTATTACCTTTATTAATTGTGTTCTTCATCGCCGCTGCGGTGGAAAACTTCGTGCTATCCAGACCAGCGTAATGGTCGCTCGAACTGAATACGCCGCCGCTCGAGCCTTTCAGAATGCTCGATTCATCAAAATCGTAAACGCGGCTGCTGTAGCTGTCGCCGCACGATTCCATGATACTGATCTCCTTGGTGGGGTTCAGGTTGCCCTTGATGCCCGCGCCGTTGCCAAACGGCTGATTGCCGTCGTTTGCATGAAAGCTGCTCGGCGTAGACAGATCAAATCCGTATTCATCCGTTGTCGCGGCGTCTCTGTTGTCCGCCAACGCCATCGTCGGCAGCATACTGAGGCACATTGCTGCACTCAAAAACAGAACAATGCCTCTTTTGCCCCAACGGGTCTCTGTTGGGACATGGGGAGCTCCCCATGCCGATTTTCGTTTTCTCATGTTCTTCCTCCTTCTCGGGGTCTATTTCCGACTGCAAATGCAGCAATCAGAGCAGTTTTGCCAGCATTCTGGCGAAATACCGCAGCTTGGCGTTGTGCGCGTCACCGCTGTCCTCCGCGAATTTCATCTCTGCAATGTCGAACAGCAAACAGCCGCAGTGTCCCGGCTGTGTCGGAAAGCAGATGATTTTCAGATAGGTGTCGATCTCCGGGCTGTGGTCGATCAGCTCGAGCGTTTCACCGTAGAGTGCAGCACGCTCGTAGCTTTTCAGCCACTTGCTGTCCATGTTGGGAAACACGCTGCGGAACGAGCGTCCGAGCAGCTCGTGCAGCGGCACCTTTTCCAGCCACGCAAGCGCGGGATTGGCATATCGAAAAATCCAGTCAACAGCGTTTTTGTCCTCATCGAGTACCATTTCGATATCGGTGAATGCAATCGGCAGCGCATCGAAGCAGCGATACTGTGCGTGCAGCTCATCATCGGGCATAGGCGGCGTTTCGCTGTCCAGCGTGCCGATCAGCCGAGCACGCTTTTCGGCCAGTGCGGCGGTCAGCTCCTTTTTGCGGCGGGCCACATAGCCGAGCCGTTCGCCGTTGTTGAGGTTTACTTTGTCCGTAATGTCGTGTATCGCCATCACCGATACCAGCCGGCTGCGGTGCACCTTGAGGAACGAGTCGCCCAGTGTGCTTTCCAGTCGTTCCAGCGTGATCAAACTCTTGTAGACCTTACCGTCGGAGGTTTCAAGCATAAATATTGCTGTTCGCATAATATTAATGCTTATTCGACATATAAGAGCCGGCGGAGAACTGCTGTCCGACAACACCATTCTTAGTACACCGTTCTTGTGGAACTTGTAAATCATCCCAAAACATGAGGGGGAAGGGGACAGACGAATAGTACAGGGAGTGTCCCAGTTAAAGAAAATCGAAAAAAGGAAAATGGGACAGCTGCATTGGGGGGAAGGGAAAATCCACGGGTGACAGGGATAAACAGAAAAAAACAGAGCGCACAGCCGAAAATATGGCTGTGCGCTCCGTTTTTTGTTATAGTGCTGCCGCAGAAAAGCGTTACTTGCCTACCAGATTGTGAAACCTCGTCAGCATAGCAGCAACTTCTGCGCGGGTAGCGGTGTCGGTCGGGTCAAGAACGGCATTTCCCTTGCCGGTTACAATGCCGTTTTCGATTGCCCAGCACATTGCATCCTTTGCCCAGTCGTGTACGGCGTTTCGGTCGGCAAAGCCGTTCAGCACGTCTGCACTGCTGGCGGAAGCCTGTCCGTTGTGCTGCGCCATGCGGTATAGCATTGCGGCAAGCTGCTCGCGGGTAATGCTGTGCGCGGGCGCATAGGTCGTTGCATCCAGACCGGTCACAATGCCGTTTTCGGCGGCCCATGCAACCGCATCCGCGTAGTACATGGAGGATTCCACATCGGCGAAGGTGCTCTTCGGTGCCTTGGGACTGCCTGCCATGCGGTACAGTACGGTTGCCAGCATGCCGCGGGTGGTCGTGCCCTGCGGCGTGAACTGACTGTTTCCGGTACCGTTCATCCAGCCGCAGTCCACTGCGGTATCTACGACGTCGTGGTACCATGCGTCCAGCGGAACGTCGCTCATCTCGTGGGTCGGGCAGATGATACCGCCAGGACAGGAGGTGCTGCTGTCGGTAAATACCGGTTTGACGGTCACCTTGCCGTCCGGCATGGTAAATTCGTAGTGCGCGGCGTCCTTGCGGGTGAGGGGAAGGGCGTTGCCCTTCTCATCGGTCACGGTCAGACCGGAAAGCCGCTTGCCGCTGTTCGGCTTGATCGTAAGCGTTACCTTGGTATCGGGCTTGGCGTTCGAGTCGGACGGAGATACAGCGCCGTTTTTGCTGTTTTCCACGGTAATGCGTTTGTCCTCCGCCGGAGCGGTACCGCCACCGGTGCCACCGCCGCCGCCGCCGGAGGTACCGCCGGTGCTCTTAAAGCTTGCGCTGACGGAAACCGCCGCCGCATCGACCTTGTAAGTGCCGCCCGGCTGCTTGGTCGCGCCGGAAACGGTCAGCTTATCGAGCGTGTAGCCGATTGCCGGATCTGCGGTAATGGTGAGTATATCGCCTGCCGCCAGCTTTGCGCCGTCTGTCAGAACGGTGTCGCCCAGCTTGACCGTCAGTGTGCCGTTTTGCGGTGCGGTAATGGTCAGAGGAACCATCGAATAGATGTCGGCCTTAAACGTAATAGTGCTGATAACCTTTTCCATGCGGATGCTCCAACTGCCGTCTGTCTGCAATGCGCAGCGCGTTACCGTACCGCCCTGGAAATCCAGATTGCGGATCAGATATCCCTCTGCGGGGCGCATTGCAAATTCGATCGTGCCGCCTTTGCGAATCTGACGTTCCGTGCCGTAATCATTGGGTGTTCTGGAACTTGTGCGGAAGGTATACTTTGCGTTGTCGGCAGGCAGATCAAACAGCGTTACATTCTCAAAATCCACCTGCACCTTGCTGTTTTCGGTCGGAGTGAGCGTGAAAGTGTTGGAGAGCTCGTCTGCTGCCGTGCCGTTTACCGTCCACGCCTGAACCATCTTACCGGAATCCGGTGCGGCGGTCAGCGTCAGCGGAGCGCCCTTGGGTACCTGAATGCCGCCGGAGGTGTCAATGGTCGTGCCATCCGCGCGTTTAACGGTCAGCTTGCCGCCGTCACCGCAGACGGTCGTAAGCGTTACCATCTGGCTGACACCGAATGCTGCGTCAATGATGTGGTTCTCTGTCACGTTGTTCAGGTTGAGTGTCAGCGCGTTGCCTCCTGCTGTGCCATCCAGCTTCCAGCCGGTCAGATACGCGCCGCTGCTCGGCTGCGCGGTGAGAACAACCGCCGCATGGTGCGGAACGGTCAGCGTGCCGCCAGTAATAGCAACGTCTGCACCGTTTACCTTGGCGGAAACCGCGCCACTGCCGCTGATATTGACGGTGACGGTGTGTGTCGGAATCGGCACAAAGCGGACGTAAACCGCGGTGTTGCCGGTCAGCGGGTCAATGACATAGGTTGTGCTCTCCTCCGTACCGATGGCAGTGATGCCTGCCGCGTCTGCGTACCAGTTTTCGACCATATAGCCCGTATCGGGTACTGCCGTAAACGCAACGCGCGTGCCGGATTTTGCCTTGCCGTTCTCGTCCGGACCGGAAACCGTCAGCGTGCCGTTATCCGCGTCGCTGGTCGGGATCACGCCGTAGGTTACGGTGTATTCCGCGTCCGCGATTTCGTAGCACGCAATGATTTCGGTGTCCTCGGTGACGGTCAGGGTGTAGGTCGTTGCATCGGTTTTGTGCATCGTGCCGTTTACCTTCCAGCCGATGAAGGTGTAGCCGCTTGCCGGTGCGGACGCGGTGAACGTGATTTCGGTATCGCCCTTGACCGTATCGCCGCTCGTCAGCGATTTATCATTCGTAATGCCGCCGCCGGTCTGCGCCGAGAAGGTCACTTCGTAGGATTTGCGCTCAAGCTTTACGCGGATATCCGCGCCTTGTGTTGCCGAAACGTCACAAGCGAGGCTGCTGCCGGTATACGGCTTGCCGTTTTGCTCGTAAACGGCGCCGTTCAGCGTCCAGCCTGCGATTTTGTAGCCGTCATCCAGATTTTCGACCGTTACGGTCAGCTTGCCCTCGGCGGTGACGTTGTTGCCGCTGGCAATGGCATCGGGTTGACTCATGCCGGCACGCAGGAAGGCGGCGGACAGGCTTGCGCCATGACCGGTGTCGCTGTCTTCGGCAATGCCGAAGGTAACAGCACTGCTGATTTCGGTGAACTGTACCTTGACCTCGTGCGGGGTATCGCTATCCGTGATGTTGAGCGTCGGCGCGCCTGCCTGCTCCTTGCCGTCCAGATACCATCTCTGCACCTTGTAGCCCTGATTGGGGTGTGCGGTGAACGTAACCTCCGAGCCGCTGAGAACTTCATTGCCGCTCCGGAGCTCGGTTTTCGTGCCGTAGCGGGTCGCTACAGCGGAAAGTGTGCCGTTTTCGCCGGAATTGTCGTCCTCCGGTGTGGTATCCACAACCGAGAAGGTGATTTTCGCGGTCGGGATTTTCTCAAACGCAACGGAAACAGTCACATCCTCGGTGATTCCGTCGGCGTTCGGTGTATAGGTGTACGTCTGGTTATCCGAGTTTACAACCGCCGAACCGGAAACATCGTTGCCGTTTACCGTCCAGCCTGCAACGCGATAGCCGCTCTCCGGCTGTGCAGTGAAGGTCAGCGCGTCCTTGCTGCCGCAGGGCAGATAGAAGCTGCTGCCGGTATGCGAGTCGCAGGTCAGCGTGCCGTTTTTACCTGCCGAAAGCGTGATTTTCGGCTGCTGACGGAAGGTTACGACCAGAGTAGCGTTGTCGTTCAGCGAGGGGATTTGATAGGTACCGCTTGCGGTCGGCGTAACGGCGTTGCCGTTCAGCTTCCAGCCGGCAATCTCATAGCCGGTGTTCGCCTTGGCGGTGAACTGAATGGTCGAGCCTTGAAGCTGGCTTTCGCCGCTCGTCAGCGCACCTGCGCCCAGCTTGACCGCCGATACCGTACCTGCCGCATCGATGATTGCGGAGCCGTCCGCCATCTTGCCCTGAAAGGATACGGTATAGCGGTTGAGTGCGGTGCATTTTACAACGAAGGTGGTGTTCTGGCGCAGATCATGCAGCGCCATGACGCGGTTATCGGTGCTGAGCGTGCCTGCTGTGTCAGGTGTTGCCGTCCAGGAATCCACCAGCAGACCGTCCGGCGGCGTTACGGTGATGACTGGATTTTCACCGGTGTGTGCCGTATAGGTGAATACACCGTTCATGCCGGTCAGCTCGGTGCCGCCGACCGAGACTTTTGCGCCGGTCAGCGGCTTGCCGTCATTGTCCACCGGCTTAATGGTCACAACCGGATGGCTGTTTTCGACAAAATATACGGTTACTGTCACATTCTCGGTGAATTTATCGAATGTATAAGTGCTGCCGGTGTAATTGTGCGTGCCGTCTGCGGTTTTGAGCGTTTCGCCGTTGACCTCCCAGCGATCGACCGCATAGCCGTCCTTGGGCTGCGCCGACACGCGGATGGTCTGACTGTAATTGACGTTTCCGCCCGAGATAAACGCACTGCCGAGTGCACCGTCCGTCAGGTAATTCGCGGTCACGCTGCCGATGGCGGTGCTGTCGGCTTTGTACGTCAGCGTGCTCGTACCGGCGGTGAAATTCACGGAAACATCTACGTCTTCGCTCAAACTGTCAATCGTGTAGCTGATGGCATTGTAGTAGGAGTCGCCCTGACCTGCAAGGTAGGAATCTCCAACCTTCCAGCGACTGACGGTGTAGCCTGCCTTGGGCTGTGCGGTGAACGTCACCTTGCTGCCTTTGGGCAGGCTGCTGCCGCTGGAAACCGGAAGCATTGCGCTCGCGGCATCCGCCTGATAGGTGATGGAAACCGTGCCGTTGGTATCGCCCTTGGCGTTTACGGTGTAGCTTTCGCCGGAAAGCGTGTAAACCGCGTTTTTCAGCAGGATATTGTACTTCTCCTGCAAGGATTGAATCTTTTGCGAATCCTTTAGCGCGATATAGATCGGGTATTCACCCGGCAAAGCTGCGGAAACGCCTTCGGAGGTCAGCGTGTAGTCCGTGTCTGCCGTTAGGGTGTCGTTGTCCCATGCCGCCAGACCGGAAACCTTTGCGGCGGCAGGCGTGCGGGTGTCGTTCAGCGCCTTGCTCGTATCGGCAGCGGACAGCGTGAGCGTGCCCTTGCTTACGATAATAACCTTGGAATCGGTAAGATTCTGACAGGTTGCGGTAATGCGGTAGTTCGTCACCAGTTTGGGCGTAAATACGCCGTTTTCGAGGGTATAGTCTGTGGCGGATACTGCCGAAACGTACTTGCCGCTTACCAGCTTTTCCACCGTAT
Organism: Butyricicoccus sp. AF35-5AC; assembly: GCF_003477715.1. Classification (NCBI taxonomy): domain Bacteria; kingdom Bacillati; phylum Bacillota; class Clostridia; order Eubacteriales; family Butyricicoccaceae; genus Butyricicoccus; species Butyricicoccus sp. AF35-5AC. The sequence continues at coordinate 57,891 of NZ_QUDX01000010.1, read as the reverse complement.
AGGTAGCTGCGACATTCTGCGAAGTGCCCTTTTGACTGGTCAGCGTTGCGGCGAGATTTGCGCTCTCGCCGTAGGTGACGTTCGCGGGTGCGGTCAGCGACAGCACCGAGCGGTTTTGCTTGTTCAGCACGAAATAGACATTCACAGACGCGGTGCTCGGCGCGTAGACGTCATCGCCGGAGTACATGGCGGTGATGGTTGCCGCGCCTTCGCCCTTGGGGGCAAATTTATCGAGAAGTGCGGTGAACTTGTCCTGGCTTTCGCTGACAGGTACGGTAAGGGTCTGTCCCTCAATGCCCGCACCGGAAATGATAAAGGTGACGGTGCCGGTCATGCCGGTCGGCTTGCTGCCGTTTTCCCATACCGAGGCGGTCAGCGGATATTGCTTACCGGTGATATTTTCGGTTTTCGTGTTCGTGCCGGTGGTTTCGGTCGCCTGATAGACCGGTGCCAGCGTGTTGACGTCCGTTCTGCCGACAAGAGTGCTCGCATAGCGCAGCGTAAATGGCAGGTAGGTCGTGCCGCTGTCCTTGGTGTACAGATATGCGATTTCGCCGTTTCCGTTCGCCTCGTAGAAGGTGTAGCCGGAATACGCGCTGTCGGTCGGCTGGAATTTGTGTACAGCGGTGTACGATACGCCATTATAGGGAATAGAGGTGCTGTCACTGACCGGATTGCCGAGCGCCAGCGTTTTCGTATCGGTTTTGCCGTCTGCGTCCGTTACGGTGAGGATCGCCTGCGGTCCTTCGGATTGAATATCCAAAGCGCTGCCGATTTTGTCGGCGGAAAGCACCGTGTCCTTATCCAGCAGACCATTGGTAAGCGTCGGCGGGGTACCGTTATAGGCGTAATACGCCGCACCGTCAAACCAGAAAAATTGGTTACCGCCAGAGAGCAGGGAATAGGTCTTATCACCGCTCGTCAGCGTTACCGCCTTCTGACCGGTGACAGTGGTTCCCTCACTGGTCGTCAGCGTGCCGCCGGACAGCCAAACGGTGTCGTCCTTCGGTGTGATTTGAATGCTGGTCGGCACGCGAGAAACGTCCAGTGCTGCGGATTTGGTGTACAGCGAACGGTTTCGCACATACACGCGGCAGCGGTATGCATAGCCGTTCATCTCCTCCGCAGCGGTGATGGTGAGCGATGGGCCGTCCGCGCCGGAAACACCGGTGCTGTTTTTCAGTTCGCGCCACTGCGACTTGCTGTCGGTCGTTTTCACCTGCCACTGATAGCTGACCGGCTTGGCGCCGCTGTCATCGGTGTAGGTTGCGGCGGCGGTGAAGGTCGCAGTTTTACCTGCGGCGGTCGAGGCGTCCTCCGGGTGGGTGGTGATCTCAAAATTCGCCGTACCGTTCAGCGTAGTAGCGTAGGCGATTGGGCTGTCGATACTGCTGCCCTTGGTTGGACTGACCGCGCGTACGCTGAACCGGTAATCGGTGTTGGCATCGAGGTCGGTCACCTGATACTGTGTTACCGTATAGGGGACTGTTGCGATCTTGTTGTATTCGCCATGCTGGTCAATCATGCTGATCTCGTAATATGCCGCGCCGCCGCTGGATTCCCATTCCAAATCCACCGTGCTGGTGCTGACCTCGGTAACGGTCAGATTCTGGGGCATTCTGGGTGGCTGCGTGACGTTTTTGACCTCATAGCCAACGATCCAGACCGGCGTTCCGTCAAGCTGCGCATTGTTGACGATCAGCTTCCAGTCGAAGCCGTACTGCGTTGCCTCAGCGGGCAGGGAATCGACTGTACCGGAGAACGCCGTTCCTTCCGCGCTGGACTTGCTCCAGCCGCCGCCTGCGCCGGTGCTGCCGGTCACGCCGACATAGCCCTTATTGCCGAGCAGTGCGCCGCCGCCGCCAACCTTGTAGTTCAGCTCCAGATTAAAAGCGTGGCTGTGTTCTTTGCCGGTCGTCTTGGTGATCTCCTGCGTGGTATCGGCAGTGGTGCTGCTTGCGCCCGTGTGCGCATAGGCACCGTTAAAGGTAAACTCGCGCGTACCGGCGGGTTGATTAGCATAGGTTTCCGGTTCACCGGGCGTGGAGTAAAGCAGATTGCCGGAAATCGGCTCCAGCCCCTTGGTTTCCGCGGCGATCTCGTCATAGCTTTCCACATCGAGCACCGCAACGGTTGGATCGAGCGCTGCGGGCAGGATGGTAGTGCTCCACTGCTTACTGCCCGGGTCGTACATCTCATAAATATAGTACTGATACGGTATGGTGTACACAACAGCCATATCGCCGCCGCCTGCCTGCGCGTTGTAGGTGACGGAGTGCTCGATTTCGGTCGATTCTGCGTAGTCATAGCTGTAGCTTGCGGACAGCTCAACCTCGTATTCGCCGCCGGCGAGCGCCTGTACCTCGAGCGAGTGATATACGCCGAGCGCCTGCGAAACGCTTGCGGTTTTGGTGTCGCCGGTGGATTTGCTTGTGCCGTAGGCGGTGCCGCCGTTGCCGATGTAGTCATACGTTTCGTTGAGGTCGGCAAAGTACGGTGTCGCCTGCAGGACTGCGTATACCTCGGGATTGGTGTATACCGTATAGTCGGCAACGTAGCGCATGGTGATCGAGTCGTTGCCGAAATCCGGCAGTGCCAGACTGACGAACGTGCCCGTATTGTCGTTGCGGCGGCTGGATTCCGCGATAACGCCCTCCTGCGTGCTGAAGAACATATGGTTTTCGGTATAATCGGACGCGCCGCTCTTTGCGCCGGTCAGATATGCCGCACCGAGGTCCATCCAGTAGTAATCATCGCTGCCGTTGACCGGCTCCTTGCGGTGTACGCCGGCAACATAAACGAAGGATTCGCGCCATTTGTTGTCCTGCTTTACCTCACTTTGGCCGGATGGATTACTATCCACTACGCCCGCCTGCACATCGCTGATCCAGACCTGTTCCTTGGCCTTGTTCTTGCCGTTGATGTTGACCTGCGAGGTGCATACGCTGACGGACGAAAGCTGGGTCGTGATACCGCCGGTAGTGTCAAAATCGTAGATTTCTCCGCCGAGCAGTACCTCATCGTTGCTGTTGTTTGCACCGATGCCCTCCATATCCGCGCAGCCGAGCGCGATAGGCGCATGGACCGGACGGTAATAGTCCTCATCCGGGTCATCAATGTAGCTTTGCGCGATTTTCTTGCCGCTGTCACCGAGTGCCTGTGTGCGGTACTCGGACAGCTTAAACTTTTTCGACTGCGGATCGTAGTAGGCAAAGCGGTACGCAGCGGTCGTATACGCGCCGGAGTCGTGCGCGGAAGAGGCGTTATTGCTCTGATAACCCGCTGCGATGAGCACCGTACCGGTGATGCCGGTATCCGGCAGGGAGAACGTGCCGAACGCGCAGTTTGCGGATACCATCGCCTGCTCGCCATCGGCAAGCGATACGGTATCCAGACCGCTGACCGGCGTGAGCGTGCCGGATTCCTCGGTGAATACGGTCAGGTGCGCCGCCGAGGCCACATTGCTGTTGTCGGTCGGTGCGGACGCGGTAACGGCAATTTCCTCCTTGCCGTCGCGGTCAAGGTCGCCGCCGGCAAGCGTCACGACCGGGATTTTCTCGATCTGCCACTGCCACTGCGTTGCCTGCTGGTACGCGGAGGCTTTGCCGGCGTTGATCTTCAGCTGACCGGTGCGTTCCATGGAAGCGGTGTCGAATACGTCCACATAGGCGTAGCGCGTGCCGTTTTCGTCTTTCCAGCGCCCGGCGTAGACGAACAGCTCGTCCTTACCGTCGCCGTTCATATCTGCTGCGGCAACGTCCATGATGGCGTCCATTTCCTGCACATAACGGCGGGTAAAGTACGCCATGCCGTCGCCGTAGGTCATTTCTGCGGTGACGGTCGGGGAGAGCGTACCGGCAGAGGAGCGCTTGCCGTTGTCGTCTACCTTAAACAGCGCAAGCGCAAAGCCGCCGTCCTTGTCACCGATTTCGGTCGGTGTTTTCTTATCACGACCGTAGGCGCGCAGCTCGGCAATGTAGTTATCCTTGCCGTAGCCCTTGTTGAACGCGGTGCTGGTGGCATAAATGCCGGAAAAGTCGTTATTGTTGTAATCGGTCAGGTTGCTGCTGTTCGAGCTGAGCTTGCTGGCGTAGGTGTTGCCGTATTTGCCCAAGCCGAGCCCGTAGCCGTTGACGGCATAGCGGATATACGCGCCGTCCAGATTGCCCTGCACATTGCTCTTGTTGTCGCCGTCCCATACAGCGGAATCGCGGTTGTTGGTCTCCATGCGGTCGAAGCCGTCCCGGATGAGGTAGCGGTTCGCCTGCGAACCGCTCGCCGCAACATAGACCTCGCTGGCGGTGAACGCCTGCGAAACGTGCTTCTTGCTGTACGGCGCTGTCAGAGACGCGCCTTTGTCCTCGGCATTGAGCGACAGACCGAGCGCCGCATAGGTGCTGCTGTCGATCTCGCGCTCCGGTATATTGGCTGCCGCTGCCTTTGGCAGTACGATCTGCGGCAGCATTGACAGCAGCAGCGCCGCTGTCAATGTCAAGCTGATCCCTCTTTTGTATTTCATTCTGTTATGCCTCCTTGATTGTATTCTGGCTGCTGCCGCAGCAGGCGGATGAGCTCCTGTGTGATTTGATCGGGTGGGACGGTATCGGGCGGTCCCACGGGATAGAAGTGTACGCCGAGTCGCCGCGCTTCTGTGGAAAACTCGGGTCGGCGGCACAGCCACAGTATGCGCTCTCTGGGCAGATGACTGCACAGAAAATCGCACGCGGTCAGTCCCGCCGCGCCTTGATAACCGACTACCGCCAGCCGGATCGGTACGCCGTCCCGCAGGGCATAGGCAAGCCGAACGTCGCCGCGCCGGTCGGGTGCATCGGCAAATACAGCACCGGACAGCCACACGCCTGTTCTGCTGCGTGGAACTGCTCGCGGTCGATGCCGCAGCAGGCAATATTCATGCAGATTCCCTCCTCATGGTGTTGATCGCGCTGCGCAGTGCTGCGGTTGAAGCATCGCGCAGCAGGAATGCCGTCACGCGATATCGGAATGCGAACACCGCGTATTCCATCTCATCTGCAATCCAGAGGATAGGCAGCAGCGGCGCCCGCTGCCGCAGCTCGCGTACCGCTGTCAGACCGTCCGGACCATCCAGTGCTACAACTGCCGCATCGTAGGCGGCGGTGCAGCCGGAGAGCGCGGAAAGCGCGTTGAATTCATCAACCGGCAAAGGCTCTTCGGGAACAGCAGCGCACAGCCGCGCCTCCCACAAGTCACCGTCCAGATATCGTGCCAGCAGTGCCAGATGCATGTGTTCTCCTCCTCATCAGTACGCAAAATTTACTCACAAATCGCTCTTGTTCAATTATGCGGGATTGCCATAAAAAGCCGGACTCCGTATCGAGTCTGGCTGATTATAGTAAACTACGCTGTCAAGCCCGCGGCAAGCGGTTTTACCGAACGGCTGCTTTTAGCGACCAAACGGTTGCTCGACCGCGTTGTTTTTGTGCTATAATGAAAATGGAATAGTTTATTCAGGAGGCGTTGTATGCTGCGTATCGCGATTATAGATGATCTGTCCGCCGACCGCGCGGTTCTGCGGGAGGCGCTCGAGCGGGAACTTGCTCCGCGCGGCGCTGCGTTCACCATCGAGGAGTTTGCCTCCGGCGAGGAATTTACCGCCGCGTTCGTGCCCAGACGGTATGACGCCGCATTTATTGATATTTACATGGGCGAGGTCAGCGGCATGGAGGTCGCGCGGCTGCTGTATCACCGCGACCCGGCTTGCCGGATCATTTTTCTTACCACCAGCCAGGAGTTTATGTTGGAAAGCTATGCGGTGCGCGCCACCTACTATTTGGTTAAGCCCTTTGCCGAGGAGCGCCTGCGGCAGGCGTTGGATTTCTGCTTTCCTGCGCCCGATCCGTCCGATCTTTTGACTGTACCCACCAAAAGCGGCGTGCAGATGCTTTCCCGGCGGGAGATTGTGTGCATCGAGTCGATCGCACGGCATGGCGTGGTGCGCCTGTGTGAGTACAGTATTGAGAGTGCAGCGACCTTTGCCGAACTGACCGCGCCGCTGGAGACGGACAACCGTTTTCTCGGCATCGGGCGCGGTATTTTAATCCAACTCGGGCATGTAGCCGCGCAGGAGGGCAGTGATTTTATTATGGATAACGGACTTCGTCTGCCGATTGCGCGGCGCTGCCGCAGCGAGGTGCTGCGCAGCTTTCAGGCGTTTGCCCTGCGGGAAATGGAGAGGGGATTATGAGAGCATATGCGAAGCTGATTTTGCCGCTGCTGTGCGCGGCAGCGTGTACCGGCGCGGCATTGGCGGACGAACTGCCGGATCTGCCGGAGCACGGCGCGGAGCAGCCGCCTGCCATTGCGGAAAATCAACCTGCCGATACGGAAACCATCGAGGAAACGCCGGAAGTATCGGATGAAAATGAGGAAAACGGCGCGATTCAGCCGGCAGAACCCGATATGGACAGCGGCTTTTGGATCGAGCCCGAACCGGAACCCGAACCGCCCGAATCCACGCCCGAACCGGAACCGGAAACCATCGTGCTGACGCGCTTCGACACACAGGTAAATGTTGACGTAGCCGCAATTGCCTGCGGAGATGCGGACGCGCTGCACGCCTTTTTCCGTGATGCGAGAGACGGCTTGTGCGGCTATGATGCGGATGGCACACCCTACGACTTTTTCACCGGAGCGTGGGAGCTGTCGGCAGTCGATTGGAATACGCCCGGCGTGTATGATGCTGTGGCGCCGCTGCTTTTGGTCGATGGGGAGGACAGAGCGTGCTTTTCGCTTGCCGAGGGCGTGGAAGCGCCGATGATTCGCTGTCGCGTGAGCGTACAGCAGACCGGAAAGCCGGAGATCGGTGAGTTCATCACGGTACGCGGTCAGATGATTTTTCCGTGGGTGCTGACCGAGGAGCAAAAGGCGCAGCGCGACCGGTTCACGGTATGGCTTAAGCGGGAAAACGGTGCATGGGAGGCGCTGACGCGCGGGATTTCGGTCGGGACGGACGCGCTGAAACTCTATCCGCAGACCTGCGGACTGACATCGGGAACGACCTGTGCATTGCAGGTGGAATATCCCGGAGGGCAGACCGGCATTCTGACCTTTACATACGACGTCGCTCCGCTCAAGCACGGCTACAGTGCGGGCAGCCGCGACGGCGGCGGTGAGGATACCTATCTGCCGGATATTATTCAGCCATCGCCCGGCGGCTCACATTCGGGCGGCTCGCACCATCGACCGAGTACCTCCGAACCGGCAGCAGGCGAGCCGGAAACGCCGTCCGAAGATGCCGCTCAAGCACCCGAGCCTGACCTGCCCGCAGACGATGAATCGGAGACGCCCGCAGCACCGGAGAAGCCGGAAACGGCAGTCCCCACCGTTCCTTTCATTGTTGCGCCGTCAAGGCTTGAGGACGAGGCAACGATACCGACGCCGCCGGTGCTGCGCGGTCAGACCGAGAGCCGACAGCCGGTGCAGCGGCAGCCCGCTGGCGCGCCGTCCGGCGAAGTCAAGCAGCCAGTTGCGGCGGAGCCGGCCGCGACTGTCCTTGAGCAGGACACCGCAGACGGTGCGGTGCTTTCCGGTACGCGCCTGCTGGCGCTGATCGAGCTGGACGAGCCGTTGACGCTGAATAAAAACGGTATTGCCTTTTCGCTTCCGGTCGATACGCTGCGGGCGCTGGAGCTGACCGATGCGGATACTCTTGCGGTTACGCTCACTCGATCGGCAGAGGGCAGAGCACAGGTGGAACTGCGGCTGAACGGAGAGAAGATCGACCTGCCGGACGGTATGACGCTGACGACCGATGAGGCAGAAGCACCTGCCGAACCGGAACAGAAGCTGCCGTTTGCAGCTGCAGGCGCGGCCGTGCTGGCGGCAGTTTTCGGTCTGTTGTGGTGGAGGAAACACCTGTGAGCCGGTTCTTTCGCCGTTTGCTGACGGCTTTGCTGGTATTTACGGCGGCATCTGCGTTCTGCCTGCTGTTGTACCACTATGACAACAAATATACGCAGTCTGCGCCGCAGGCAATCGCCGGAACGCTGTTCGTTTCTGAGGACGATTTGGCGGCGTATCCGGTGCGCAGCCTGTGGAACGGCTGGAATTTCTATCCCGATGTGCTGCTTTCCCCGAAAACCTGCGAAAACCGCGATAAAAGCACCGTTCGTTCCGTGCAGATTGGCGCATACAGCAATTTTGCTTTCGGCAGCACGGAACGGACGCCGCATGGCTGCGGCACCTATATGCTGACGCTGCTGCTGCCCGAAACGCCGCGGCAGTATTTGATCGAGCTGCCCGAGATCTTTTCCGCTTACCGGTTTTATATTGATGACGAACTGGTGCTCTCCGCGGGCGAGACGAACGACGAGCAGTACCGCTCGCGGCTGCAAAACCGTGCGGTCAGCTTTGAGGGCAGCGGCACGGTGCGCCTGCTGCTGGCGGTGCGAGATGAAAGCTGGATATACAGCGGTATGACCTATCCGCCGGCGTTCGGTACAGCGCTGGGCGTGAATACCCAGCGTGCGGTGCGCGTGTGCATCTCCGCCGCTATGCTGACACTTATGCTGCTGTTTGCGTCCTTTGCGCTGTGGCTGTGTCTCGGCTCCATGCGGTGCCCGCCCAATTCACGGCTGTTTCTGCTGCTGAGTCTGAGCGCGGCAGTGCTGCTGTCCGGTCCGGTCGTTCATGCGCTGAAGGCGCTGCCGGTGCAGCCTTGGTACGCCATCGAGCTGGTCAGCGGCTACCTGACCACGCTGCTGATCGTTCTGCTGCATGGACGTATTTGTGCGCTGCCGAATGCCGTGCGCAAGGCGGCGGTGCTGGTCTGTGCCGGCATATGTGGTGCGGCGCTGCTGTGCGGTGCGTGTGCCGCGCACCTGTCCGAATGGAATATCCGCGCATTTTCCGATTTGACGGTGCTGTTTCGGCTGGCGGTGACAGTCTATCTGCTCGGCTCGGCTCTCTATGCGGCGCGCCGACGGGAATGGCACGCCGGAGCGCTGTTCTGCGCGGATATTTTCTACGGCACGCTGTTTTTGTGGGACTGCCTGCTGCCTGCCTACGAGCCGATTCTCGGCAAATGGTTTTATGAATGGGGCTGCCTGCTGCTGGTGTGCGTGCTGGGCGCGGTGTTCTGGCAGGATATCGCACAGGGCTACCGACGCAGCCTGACCTTTACGGAGGAGCAGCGGCAGATGGCGCGGCAGCTTGCCATGCAGAAGGCGCATTTTGCGCAGATTTCGGAGAAGATTGAGGAAAGCCGCCGCCAGCGGCACGATTTCCGACAGCATCTGCGCACGATTGCGGGTATGGCGGGCGATCCGGAGGCGCAGCTTACGTATATCAGCCGCATTACTGCGCTGTCCGAAGCGACCCGACCGGAAAGCTACTGCCACGATCCGGCGGTGGATGCGATGCTGTACTATTATGTCAGCTCTGCGCGGCGCACAGGAATTCGGGTGTCGGTTCGCGCCGAGCTGTCCGAGGATACTGCTGCGTTCAGCGTGCAGTTCTGCACCATACTGGGGAATCTGCTGGAAAATGCGCTGGAGGCGTGCTGGAGACTGCCCGAAAGCACGGAAAAGTCCATCTGCCTGCACATGAAGCAGCAGTTTCGGCGGCTGTATGTGGTGCTCGAAAACAGCTATGACGGCGAGGTGAACCGGCGCGGCAGTGCGTTCCTTTCGCGCAAGCATGCGGGCAGCGGAATCGGAACCGCCTCGGTGCGCGAGCTGACTCGCCGTCTTGGCGGAACGGTGGAGTTCGAGCCGCGGGAAAGCATATTCCGCGTGGTGCTCATCCTGCCGGAACGTGCGGATGAAGAAGAATAACGAGGAAAATACCTGCTTGGACGTAGCCCCATGTCCTATTTGTGAAACAGAACAAGAACCCGATACCGTGCTTTACACCGTATCGGGTTCTTGTCATCTTCGTTATTCGCTGCGGCTCTCGGACTTACTCCTCGTTTTTCGGCTTTTTCTTCTTCGAGGCAGTCTGCGTGCGCAGATATTGATATGCCCACTGGCTGAAATACGGCGTTGCATTGAACAGATAGGTCGAGTTCAAATACGCGTCTACCAGTTCTTCAATGGTGCCCGGCCGATAGCCGTACATTCCCTGTTCCATACGCAGGCTGTACCCATCGTGCTTCGCCTCCAGACGCATGAACTTCTTTGTGTCTCGGTTTACTTTAGCAAGGCGGTTCAAATAGTCTTTCGCCTTGTCGAACTGGTTCTGCTTGTAGTACAGAATGGCCAGCGGAAGCAGCATCTGCGTTTCCTCATAAGCTCGCCAGAACTCGCCTTGAAATTCCTCGAAAATGCCATCTTCGTCCAACTGCTTCTCTGCCTGTTCCATCAAGCACTGCAACCCGGGCAGCTGTTCGTTCGGCTGCTTTTCGTGCTCCGCAAGCAGCAGCTCCAACTGCACGTCAATATTTTCCGGCTCGACTTCGACCGCTTTGTGCAGGTATTCCAGCCGTTTCTTCTTAGAGCTCGCCGCCTCCGCCAGCTCCAGATAATCGGATGCGTCTTCCGGCTCGGTCTGTTTCGGCTGCAGCCGGCTGTTGTGCTGCGACATAAAGGTTATCGCCAGACGATGCATACTGTCCTCATCAGTGATTTCGTCCTCATGCTCGCGCAGGAACTGCTGAAGCTCTCTTATCGTCTTTTCTGTATCTCTGCTGCGCATAAGCGGCACCTCATCTTTTCATTTTGCCGTTGGGTTCACTGTTTCTGCATCGAAACGGTGAAAACAGGTTATCCGCATATGGCTCTCCACACTGCCGTGATGTATAAGCTCTGCTCAGATGAGCGGTTTCTCACTCCGATGGAAATCTTCACTATAATTGAACAAGAGCGCTTTAATTGTGCGGTGTTTCCCAAGGTCTCTGCACAGGAAATGCACTGTGCAGGGACCTGCTGCTCTGCGTACATTTGAATCGGTGTACACAAAAGATATTGTCAATCTGCACAATTTGAAATACAGTGTTTTAAGCAAAGTGCCGTATTTGTAAAAAAACTAAAAATTATCACCCCTAATGTGAAGATTGTGTGTTTTCTAATTTCGGCGGCTTTGATAAAATTATCACAAAGAAATGACACATGAGGAGGGAAGAGCAGCATGGAGTATGTACTGGAAATGAAAGATATCAGCAAGTCTTTCCCGGGCGTAAAGGCGCTTGATCATGTGCAGCTTCAAGTGAAGCCGGGCGAGGTTCACGCGCTGATGGGCGAGAACGGTGCCGGTAAATCCACCCTGATGAAAATTCTGATGGGCATTTACACCAAGGACGAGGGCGGCGAGATCATCTTCAACGGTCAGCCGTATCACGTTTCTAACCCGAAGGAAGCCATGGACCATGGTGTTGCCATGATCCATCAGGAGCTGAACCCGATTCTGGATATGTCCGTGTATGAAAATATCTTCGTCGGACGCGAGCTCCGCAAAAACGGTCTGGTCGATGCAAAGGCAGAGATCGCAGAAGCGGAAAAACTCATCAAGGAGTGCGGTCTGCACGTTTCCCCGAAGGAAAAGCTGCGCAACCTCACCGTTGCACAGTGCCAACTGATCGAGATCATCAAGGCAATTTCCATCAACGCCAAGGTCATTGTCATGGACGAGCCGACCGCCGCTATCACCGATCGTGAGGTCGAGCTGCTGTTCGAGCATATCCGCAGCCTGACGGCAAAGGGCGTTGCGATTATCTACATTTCGCACCGTATGGACGAGATCTTCTCCATCTGCGACCGCGTCAGCGTTTACCGCGATGGTCAGTACATCGGCTCGGGCGATACTAAGGATTTGGACGAGTCCCAGCTCATCAAGATGATGGTCGGCCGCGAAATCACCGATGTATTCCCCAAGCTGGATGCGGAGATCGGCGATGTGATCTTTGAGGCAAAGAACATCGTTCGCGCCGACAACAAGGTAAAGGACGTCAGCCTTTCGGTTCGCCGCGGCGAGATTCTCGGCATCGGCGGTCTGGTAGGCGCAGGCCGAAGCGAACTGGTAGAAGGCATCTTCGGTATGCACGAGCTGTCGCAGGGTGAGATTTTTGTCAAGGGCAAAAAGATCAAGGTCCACTCTCCGAAGGATATCATCAAGGAGGGCGTGGCCCTCATTACCGAGGACCGTAAGGTCACCGGTTTGAACCTCAGCGGTTCGGTAAACGACAATATCGCCATGGTAGCGATCAAGAAGCTGCTCAGCCATGGTCTTTATAACAAGGGCAAGGCACGCGCCGCTTCCATGGAGTACATCAAAAAGCTGAATATCAAAACTCCTTCCGGCGACCAGATCGCGGGCAACCTGTCCGGCGGCAACCAGCAGAAGATCGTTATCGCCAAGTGGCTGCTGAACGATCCGGACGTCATCATTCTCGATGAGCCGACCCGAGGCATTGACGTCGGCGCTAAGCGCGATATTTACCTGCTGCTCGGCAAGCTGGTGCAGCAGGGCAAGGCGGTTATCATGATTTCGTCCGAGATCCCCGAACTGATGGGCGTCTGCGACCGCATCATGGTAATGTGCGAAGGCAATCTCTCCGGCGAGGTGAAGCGCAACGAGTTCTCGCAGGAACGCATCATGACGCTGGCATCCGCGCTTGAAGTATAAAGGAAGGGGAACAACATGAAACAGAAAAATCTTAAAGGACTGATCAGTGAATACTTCATCTTCCTGATCTTTATCGTACTGGTCGTTGCGCTGACCATTCTGAAGCCCAGCTTCATCAGCCCGAACAACCTCGTCAACATCCTCAAGCAGGCTTCCATCAACGGCATTCTGGCGTTCGGCATGATGTTCGTCATTATTGCGGGCGGATTTGATATGTCGGTCGGCTCTACCGTAGCATTCACCGGCATTCTGGCAGCGCTGCTCGGCAAGGGTGACCTGCCGCTGATCGTGCCGCTGGTCGTTGCGATGCTGGCCGGTCTGGCAGTCGGCATGGTAAACGGCATCGGCGTTGCCATCGGCGATTTGCCCCCGTTTATTATGACACTCGGCTCGATGACGGCTGTGCGTGGTCTGGCGCTGCTGACCTCCAACGGCAAGCCGATCACCGGCATCAGCAAGGGCTACAAGGCGGTCGCTGCATCTTCTATCGCAGGCATTCCGATGCTGTCCATCTTTCTTGTAATCGTTATCATCATCTGTGCATTTGTTTTATCTAAAACGGTTTACGGACGACGTGTTTACGCTTGCGGCGGCAATCTGCAGGCAGCCCGCGTTTCCGGCATCAACACCACCGCGATCCGCATCTCCACATTTGCTATTGCAGGCCTGCTGGCTGGTCTGTGCGGCTTCCTGATGACCTCACGCGTTACCATCGGCCAGCCGACCGCAGCCGAGAGCTACGAGATGGACGCCATCACCGCGTGCGTAGTCGGCGGCGTATCCATGACCGGCGGCGTAGGCAAGCCGTGGGGCGTTGTCATCGGCTGTCTGCTGATCACCGTTATCGCAAACGGTCTGGATATTATGGGCGTATCGTCCCACTGGCAGAAGATCGTCAAGGGCGTTATCATCGTGGTAGCCGTTCTGATCGACGTAAAGGGCAAGACCAAGAAAAACTGATTTCCATTGTTGACTGTGAGGACCGCAGGAGCGTGCGAACGCTCCTCTCTCCTCCTATCATAACCACAACTTCTCTAAGGAGGAAAAAGAAAATGAAAAAGAGACTTCTCGCTATGCTGCTTACCGGTGCCATGACTCTGAGTCTGGCTGCCTGCGGCGGTACTTCCACCGGTTCTGATGCAGGAACCGATTCCGGTGCTGATTCCGGCAGCGATTCCTACAAGATCGCCCTCATCCAGCAGCACCAGACCAACGCATTCCAGATTGCCGTATCCGAGGCTGCTGAGGCCAAGGCTGACGAGCTGGGCGTTGACCTGACCATCCTGAGCGCTGATCAGGACGCTGCTACCCAGATCAGCCAGATTGAGCAGTGCGTATCCGAGGGCTATGACGCCATTCTGTTCGAGCCTGTTGATCCGGACGGCCTCGCGGATGCTGCAAAGTCTGCAGCTGATGCCGGTGTTGTTATGATCAACATCATCTCTGCCTGCACCGATTGGCAGGACAATGGCATCTCCGCTGTTTCCTACGGCAACAACGTAAAGGCTGGCGAAACCGAGATGGAGCAGGTTGCAAAGCTCCTCGGCGGCAAGGGCAACATCGCTATCCTGACCGGCCCGTCCGGCGACGCAGGCGGTCTGCAGCGTATGGAAGGCTACGAGAACATTCTGAAGAACTACCCCGAGATCAAGCAGGTCGTTGCTCCGGCTGACTGCCAGTGGGATACCGCAAGCGCACAGTCCACTGTTGAGAGCTGGCTGTCCGCTTACGATCTGGATGCTATCGTTTGTGAGAACGACGGCATGGCAGTAGGCGCCGGCAACGCAGCAGGTGCAAACTCCGGCATCGTTATCACAGGCGTTGACGGCACGCCGGACGGCTTTGAGGCTATTCAGGACGGCCGCATCACCGGTACCGTTTCTCAGAACGGCGGCGCTATGGCTGCAAACGGCATCGAGGCTGCTGTTAAGCTGCTCAAGGGTGAAACCCTCGACACCACCGAGATCGTAACCGACAACACCTGGATCGACTCCAGCAACGTAGGCGATTACGAGTAATCTCTCGGAAACACTTTGCAAATCCTTGCAAACAGTGTTATTATGAATAAGAAAAAGGGAAAACGGATACGTTTTCCCTTTTTCTTATCAACAAGCGAAATTCATTTTCCTAAAATTACCTTCAAAGGGGAATATGTATGTTAAGGGTCGTACTGGCAGATGATGAAAAAAAGGTCCTGCTGCTGATGCGCAAGCTGATTGACTGGGAAGGTCTTGGCTTTGAGATTGTCGGCATGGCGAGCGACGGTATAAGCGCACTCGATCAAGTGCGCGAAAAGAAGCCGCACTTGCTGGTGACCGATATCCGCATGCCCGGCTGTGACGGCATTGACCTCATTCGGCAGGCAAAGCAGATTCAGCCGGGACTGCATTTTATCATCGTCAGCGGCTACCGCCAGTTTGAATATGCGCAGAATGCGCTCAAATACGGCGTAGAAGGCTATCTGCTTAAGCCGCTCAAGCAGGAGGAAATGGTCGATCTGCTGATCAGCCTCAAGGAGAAGATGGGCGAGGAAGCAGCGATAGAGTACCGCTTGAAAAAGAGCAGCGAGCGTGAGCAGGAGCGCATCATCGACACCCTGATGACTGAGGTGCGCGGCGGTGTACGCACCTCGAGCACCGTGCGCTCGTTTGATCTGGAGCGCGGTCTGCCCGAAGGCGGCAGCTACTTTGCGGCTGTTATCAAGCCAAATATTCCGTCTGCGGCAGAAAATCAGGACGGCTTCCGTGCCATGCAGAAGCACGCGCTCGAGATCGTCCGGCAGGAGCTGGGACAGATGGACTGCGGCTTTGTGGCATCGGCACGCCGCGAGGGTATCGTGGCGGCCGTGTATACGCCGGAGTATCAGCCGGTCGAGGTCAAGCGGTGCTTCACCAAGATACGCAAGGAGATCGAAAAGCAGCGCGACCTGTTCTGGGGCATTCGCGCCGCCGTCTGCCTTGGCAGTCGGCAGAGCACCGCAGAAAAGCTGTCCGTTTCGCTGAAGGAGGCGCTTTGGCTGTGCATCGACGGTTTGTGCCACACACCGAACTGGCGGGACGCCGAAGCCGAAACACCGGATTTTTCCCTGCATTATACGCTGGACGGCGCGCAGAAGCGCCGCTTTCAGGAGGCTGCCGCATGTCTGAACACCGAGCAGTACGCCGAGGAGCTGGAGGACAGCTACCGCGCAGTTATGTCTATGCAGCCGCTCTGGGGACAAATGCTGGAGGACTGGGTCCGGCAGATACTAACTGCGGTGCGCTACGGCTTGCAGCAGGACGGCAGCGCCGATGAGCAGTTCTATCAGCGCATGGAGGACGGACTGTGGCAGTGTACCAACGCACAGGAGCTGCTTCGGCTGCTGCAGGACGGCGTCAGCGGTGAGCTGAACCGCCTGCGCCGGGAGCGCTCTCAGCGCGAAGCGCGTCCCATTACGGACGCAAAGCACTTTATCCAGCAGCATTATCAGGAATCTCTGCGGCTCGAGGACGTCAGCAATGCGGTCGGCTTCAACGCGACCTACTTTTCCGCCATGTTCAAAAAGGAGACCGGACAGAATTTCATGGATTATCTGACCGAGCTGCGCATGAATAAGGCGAAGGAATTGCTGTGCGGCGATGAATGCTCGGTGCAGGACGTTGCCGAACAGGTTGGCTACCGTGACCTGAAATATTTTTCCCGCCTGTTCAAGAAAACCACCGGAATCAGTCCGTCGGACTATAAAAAGCTGTACAGGTAGGTGAAGGGCATGTGGCTGAAAACACAATGGAAGCTGCGCCGGGCGCTGCGCCGCTATCGGCGGGACGGCAATCTGGACGCGGTGCTGCACGAGGATTGGAGCCGCTGCCGCGATATTTTTGCCTTTTTCCACGAGATCGAGGATCGTCTGCACGGCGAGGAGATCACCCGCCTGCGGCAGAAGCAGGCGGAGTATCTGGCGCTGCAAAACCAGATCAATCCGCATTTTCTGTACAATGCGCTTGAGGCGATCCGTTCGGATGCGCTCTTGGCGGATTGCGAGGACATCGCGGAGACGACCGAGGCACTGGCGACTTTTTTTCGCTACACCATCTCCAATGTGCAGGAATATGTCACCTTTTCGGACGAGTTGGACAACGCCGAGAACTATTTCACCATCCAGCGCTGCCGCTTCGGTGACAAGCTGGATATGGAACTGGAAATGGAAAACGAGGACTTGCTTGAGGCGCGTATGCCCAAGCTGATCCTGCAGCCGCTGGTGGAAAACGCCGTCGTGCATGGTCTGGAGGGCAAGATAGGGCAGGGAACCGTACATATTTCGGTGGAAAACAGCGAAAACACGCTGTTTCTGCGCGTCAAGGACGACGGAATCGGTATTTCCGAGGAGCAGGTGGAGCAGCTGAACGAGGAGTTTGCCCATGGAAGCGCGAACGCCGTCAGCCGCAAACGCGGCGGCATTGCGCTGCGCAATGTCAACAGCCGTATACGGCTGATGTTCGGAGAAAATTACGGTCTGCGGATATTCAGCGCGAAGGGAATCGGTACCGAATGCTGCGTTACACTGCCGCTGCTGCTGCAGGAGGAGTGACATGAAGGAAGAACTGATACGCATTGAGCATGGTGTATTCCGCAGCGATACCGGCGAATACCGGTTTGATATCTCGGTTTCCTGTGGCGAGTGCATCGGCGTATATGTGGATGAGTATTTGACCTCCGGTACTGCATATCTGGATCTTTTCAAGGGACGCCTTGCACTGACGGACGGACGCGCCTTCTGCTGCGGCAGCAAGACAGGCGCCGCAGTGATCGAGCACTGGATCCGGCAGAACACCATGCTGGTGGACAAATCCCGCTTTGCGGGCAGGGAGCTGACCATGCGCGATTTTGTGCTGGCGCTTGGCAGAACGACCTCGTACCGGCAGAAGAACCGCAGTGCGGCACGGCTGAAATCGCTTGCCGCGACCGATATGCTGCGGCAGCTTGGGCTGGAGCATTCGTGGGAGACGCGCCTTGCCGACCTTTCGGTGCTGGATTATTACCGGCTTTCGGTGTTCCGCGCATGGTTCACCGGCTGTCGGCTGCTCGTCCTCGATCGGATGACAGAGGCACTGCGCCGGCAGGATCAGGACCGGCTGATGCAGTGCGTACAGCTTCTGCTCGGGCATGGCATGGCGGTGCTCCTTTTCGATATGGATGAGATGTTCATGTTCCGCTATGCCGGCCGCATTGATGTGATTAAGGAGCGCCGCACCTTTTTCCGGCTGTATCCCGAGGAATACGGGCCGTGCCTGTTTGAGCTGCTCGGTTGGGAGCGTGCCAGCCGTCCGGCATGGATGGAGCGCACAGCGCCCGCAAAGGGCAAGACGGTGCTTTCCGTATTTGAACTGTCCCTGCCGCCACTGCCGCCGCTGTCCTTCGAGGTATGCGCCGGCGAGATCGCCTTTCTGCACGATGAGAATTACAGCACCGGACGCCGTCTGCACGACTGCTTTCTGGGGAATCAGGGCTGGCAGAACGGCATTTTCCGGCTGGACGGCAGAATTTACGACCACAGCGAGCTGAACCGTATCATCGGCACTGAGATCGGCATCCAGATTGAGCAGCCCGACCGACCGGGCGGCGTGCTGTTTGACAACATGACCGCGCTCGACAATCTGTGCACCTGTCTGATTCCTAAGGCAGACAAGCGGCTGATCCGCAAAAAGCTCGTCTCCAGTATTCTGGAGGAGGCGACTCGCTGGTTCCCGCGCGAAATGCTGCTGCGTCCGCTCAGCGCATGGTCACTGCCCGATCGTCTGCGGTTTTCGTATTATCGGTGGTATCTGCTCAATCCCAAGCTGCTGATCTGCTTTTTCCCGTTCGCGGGACAGGAATCGGCGCATCACAAGATGATCATTGATATGCTGGTGCTGTGCGCGCGGCGCGGCATGGCGGTCTGGATCATCTCCTCCGGCATTGACGCTATCTGCGAAAAAACCGACAACGAAGAGTTTCTGCGCCGTCTGCGTTACATCAAGGAATGATGTGTGCAGGCGGCGTTTTTATGCGCCGGACAGCGGGAGCAGCTCAAAAAGCTTGATGACCCGTCCGAGCAGCAGTGCGGAGAGCACTGTGCCGACACCGATGCCGTAAAACGGGCAGTGATGGAACAGGCACAATCCAGCGCTGATGGCAACCATAGAGAGGTCAAACCCGTTCTTGACGGTGGAAAACCGCAGATGAAACACCCTCTACATATGCCGGAAACCCGGCTGCAGTCTAATGCGCAACCGGGTTTCCGGATAAATTGTTCATGATTCTTCGTTTCTTGCGGATTCAATATCCTGCAGAAGCTGTTTCTGCGTATCATCGAACAGCAGGCGCTTGTTATGCGCGAAATACGCATCGCACCCGAAGTTCTGGATAAACCACGAGGTAAACCAGTTCGCGGTCAGTTCGGTAGCGAACAGCACCAGCTCCTGCGAGTCCGGAATGGCGGCATCGAGGAAGGCAAAGGCGTTCGCAAGTTCGGTGTCGGTCTTGTCTGCGGCGGCCGCGCGTGCGTCCACATCGGCGGAGAAAAGCGTCTTCAGACGGTCAAACTGCTGCTCATCGGGTACTTTTTCGAGTGTGAGCGCCTGCCGGTAGGCATCCAGACGCTCCACCTCACGGGAGGCGACATAGAGCGCGTCCTTGTCGGACGAGCCGCCGTTTCGCTTGTCTGCAAGCGCGGTACGCTTTTCATCCGGCAGGGAAGCGATGGCTTTTTCGCCTTCTCGGATGGCGAGCAGGTCGGCATGAAGTGCGTCGGTCAGCGCATCCAGACGGTATGCGTCACGGGCACCGTCCGCCAGCCGGCTCAGCAGCAGACCGAGTACGCCCAGCTTTTCGTCAAACGGCGCGTCCCGCAGTTCGGAAGCGCGAACCGGCTCCCAGGTGCCGGAAAGCAGCTCATCCACGCGGTAAACCTGCTTGTATTTGTCATAAAGCTGCAGATAATTAGCAAAATCACTTGCCACCTGCGGCAGCTGCAAATACTGCTCCACAACCTGACGATCAACCGGAATACCCAGCGACTCGTACACCTGCATCAGCTCGGACAAATCCTCCCAGCCGCGTGCGGTGACGAACTGCAAGCCATCGGCGGTGGTCTCCACGCGGTAGAAATGCTCGCGCCGGATCTCGAGATAGGACAGAATCGCGCCGTGGATGCCGCGTCGGTACGCGTACTCCTTCCACACGCCGAAATCCTCTCCGATGTCGATTTTTTTGACGCGGTCGAGTGTTACCACGTCAAATTCCCGCACGGATTTGTTGTATTCCGGCGGATTTCCGGCCGCTACGACCACCCATCCGGCAGGCAGCTGCTGGTTGCCGAAGGTCTTGCACTGCAGAAACTGCAGCATCATCGGCGTGAGCGTCTCGGAAATGCAGTTGATCTCATCGAGGAACAGAATGCCTTCTTTTACGCCTGTACGTTCCATTTCGCGGTACACCGAAGCGATAATCTCGCTCATCGTGTAGGCGGTGACCGTGCGTTCCTCGCCGCCGAGCACCACCTTATCGATGAACGGCAGACCGAGCGCGGACTGGCGCGTGTGGTGCGTCAGCGTGTAGGAGACAAGACCGACGCCGGTCTCCTCGGCGATCTGCTGCATGATCTGCGTTTTGCCGATGCCCGGAGGACCCATCAGCAGGATTGGTCGCTGCCGAATCGGCGGAATGCGATACGCGCCGAATTCATCGGTCGTGAGATACGCCTTGAGCGCATTTTTGATTTCGTTTTTTGCTCGTTTGATGTTCATAACTGCGCCTCGTTAGTCAAATTGATCCAGAAAATTATGTTTACCGTTCGCATCGCGCCAGCCGAGCAGCTTGGCGGTATCGACGTTCTTGACCGCGTTGAAGATATTCGCCTCAATCTGCGGGTTGTTTGCCGCGAGAGACGCGATCAGCTGCTTGATTTCCGCGCGCTTGGTGTCGCTTTCCAGCTTTTTCGCCGGACAGTCGCACGGCAGGAAGGTCAGACCGCAATATTCCGCCCAGTCGAGGACACTCTGCTCGCGCGTGAAATACAGCGGACGGATCAGCTCCATGCCCTCGTAATTCTTGGCCTTGACGCGCGGCAGCATGGCCTGCACCTGACCGCCGTAGATCAGTCCCATCAGCACGGTGCCGATGGCATCATCATAGTGATGACCGAGCGCGATTTTATTGCAGCCGCGCTTGCGTGCTTCGGTGTACAGATAGCCGCGGCGCATCTTTGCGCACAGAAAGCAGGGGTGCTCGGCAGAGTGTATCCCTGCCACGCGCAGTACGTCGGTGTCGAAAATTTCGAGCGGGATGTCCAGTCGTTTTGCGTTTTCCTCGAGGTGCCTGCGGCCCTCCGGCGCATAGCCCGGGTCCATTGCAAGGAACACGAGGTCAAAATCCACCGTGTGCTGCAAATCCTGCAGCAGCAGTGCCAGCAGCATAGAATCCTTGCCGCCCGAGATGCAGACCGCAACCTTATCGCTCGGTTTTACCAGTCCATATGCTTTTACCGCGTCCACGAACGGCTTGCGCAATGTACGCACAAATTCGCTTTGCAGCGTTCTTTTTATCTCTTTTGCAGTCATTTTGCGCCCTTCTTATGCTGAAAATGATAGGTGATACGGGCAAGAATGCTGTCCGGCGCGAAATGCCGCGCCAGTGTCATGGCCTTCATGGCTGCACCCGGAACGACAACCGCCTTGCCTGCAAACAGGCCGTCAACAGCTTCGCGCGCCACACGCTCTGCCGACAGACCGGAGAGCGAAAACCGCACGCCTGCGACTTTGTTGAACTCGGTGTCCACCGGTCCCGGACAGAGGGCGCACACACGCACCGGAGAGCCGGCGCGGCGCAGCTCCTCGCGCAAGGCTTCGGTCAGGCGCAGAACATAGTTTTTTGTGGCGTAATAGGTCGCCATCAGCGGTCCCGGCAAAAATCCCGCCGAGGATGATACGTTGAGAATGTAGCCGCGTCCGCGCTGCACAAAATCCCGCACAGCCAGCTTGGTGAGAATGTGCACGGCACGCACGTTGGTGTCGATCATGCGCAGCTCCTCATCCAGATCGGCGGTGACAAACTCGCCGAACAGACCGAACCCCGCGTTGTTGATCACGACCTCCAGCTCCTCACTCTGTACCGCCTCGTACAGCAGGCGGCATTCCTGTTCGTCCGACACGTCCGCCGCGATGACGCGGCACGGTACCGGCAGCTCTGCCGCCAGTTCGCGCAGGCGTTCCTCTCTGCGGGCGCACAGGATCAGCTCGTAGCCGCGTGCCGCCAGCAGGCGCGCCATTTCGCGTCCCAGTCCAGAGGACGCACCCGTGATGAGTGCTTTCATGCAAATTCCCTCCAAATCACTGTGATAACTTATTATATAGTACCATGCGGACTTGTCCGCGTCAATTCATGTTGTTCGTCACATTCTGTACAAATTTGCGGATGGTGATGGGTTTACTTGGTTTTTGCTTTTCAATAAGATTTGAGAATGGTATAATAACAATGAAATAGTGCATTGATTTTTTCGCCAGAAGCCGAAGATTGGAGGGGCGAACATGAAAAATAAAGAAGCAGACACCGAATTGGAATCCAGACTGTTGGAAATCCTGGTGCACCCATGCCGCATTGAGGACATCCGGCGCGAGCTGCCGAATGCAGGCAAAAACAATCTCAAAAACGCGCTGGATGCGCTCATTGCGGACGGCAGGGTGATGAAAAATAAGAAAAACCGCTTTGCGGTCTCCGCGCACTACGGCTGTGCGGCCGGAACCTATCTGGCTACCGAGCGGGCATTCGCGTTTGTTGCGCCGGATTATCCGGAGGGCGAAGCCAAGCCGGATGATCTGTTCATCCCGCCGAATGCGTCCGGCGGTGCGTGGCACGGCGACCGCGTGCTCGTCAAGGTGAGTGAGCGCAAGAACAACCGCGGCCGCAAGGAAGCAACCGTTATTCGCGTGCTGGGACGCGCCGGCAAGGAGCTGACCGGCGAACTCGTGCAGCGCGGCAAGGCATTTTTCGTGCAGCCGACCTCGAAAAAGTATCCGGAGATCGCGGTGGACAAGCATGACCTCGGCGAAGCCGCCGTCGGTGACTGCGTGGCTGTTTCAATCTCGCACTACGGCGATGAGCAGTTTATGCCGCAGGGCGTTGTTCGCGTGGATTTGGGCGAAAGCGGTACAATGGAGGCCGCTATCGCGGCTGTTCTGCACGAAAACGGTGTGTACGATGTATTCCCGAACGAGGTGCTCGAGCAGGCGCTCGCCATTCCGCAGGAGGTCGATATGGGCACCGCCGGCAAGCGGCTTGACCTGCGTGACAAGCTGATCTTTACCATCGACGGCGATGACGCGAAGGACTTTGACGACGCGGTTTCGCTCGAAAAGCTGGAAAACGGACACTATCTGCTCGGCGTACACATCGCGGATGTGAGCCATTACGTCACGCCGGATTCGCCGCTTGACGCCGAGGCGTTCCGCCGCGGCACGTCGGTTTATTTCCCGGGACACGTTGTGCCGATGCTGCCGTTCGCGCTGTCCAACGGCATCTGCTCGCTCAACCCGAAGGTGGACCGTCTGGCGTTCTCCGCGCTGATGGAGGTCGATAAGGACGGCCGCCGGTATGGCGCGAAATTTGCCAAGTCGGTCATCTGCTCCAAGGCCCGCATGACCTACAACAAGGTCAACAAAATCCTCGCGGGGGACAAGGGGCTGCGCGAGGAATACGCCTTTCTGGTCGAGACTGCCGAGACGATGAACAATCTGGCGCACGCGCTGTACAAGCGCCGCATTGAGCGCGGCGCACTCGAGCTGGACATTCCGGAGGCGGAAATCCGCGTGGACGAGAACGGCAAGCCGGTTGAAATCCGGTTCCGTGAGCGCGGCGAGAGTGAAAAGCTGATCGAGGAATTCATGCTGCAGGCCAACGAAGCGGTTGCCGAGTATATGTGCAAGCGCGAGCTGCCGACCGTCTACCGTGTGCACGAGAATCCCGATCCGGACAAGCTGCGCGTGTTTGCGTCGTTTGCGCGTCCGTTCGGCTACCGCATCGACCCGTCCAAGCCGGAGGATACGGCGCAGTTCCAGACCGTGCTGCGCGGCGCAAAGAACGACCCGAAGCAGCGCGTGCTGCCGACGCTTCTGCTGCGCTCGCTGGCGCGTGCCCGCTACGCGGATGAGTGTATTGGCCATTACGGTCTGAAGGCGAAGTTCTACCTGCACTTTACCTCGCCAATCCGCCGTTATCCCGATCTGGTGGCGCACCGCATGCTACAGAAGGCGCTTCTCGGCGAAGAATTTACCGCGGCAGACGAAACGATGTGCGAGGAAGCCGCAGACCAGTCCACAAACCGCGAACAGGCTGCCGACAACTGCGAACGCGACATCGACAAGCTGTATATCGCGTCCTACATGCAGCAGTTTATCGGTGAGGAATTTGACGCGGAGGTTTCCGGCGTACAGTCGTTCGGCGTGTTCGTTGCGCTGGAAAACGGCTGTGAGGGTCTGATTCGTGCAGAGCTGATGACCGGCGACTTCTACCAGTATGACGAGGAGCACATGGCGATGGTCGGCCGCCACACCGGCAAGCGGTTTACGATCGGCACGCCGATGCGTGTCAAGCTGCTTGCTGCAAGCGACACCACCGGTCAGATCGACTTTGCACCGGCAGACGGCTCGCTTCCGGTTTCGGAAAAGCTGGATCGTCCGCGCCGTGAGGATACCGACCGTGCTCCGAGAGGCAATCGCGCGGAGCGCCGCCGTCACAGCGGCAAGGGACGCGGCGGCAAGCCCGGCAAGGGCAAAAAGCCGCCCACGCGCAAGAGAAGATAAGGCAATACCGCATAATTGAACAAGAGTGATTTGCGAGCAAATTTTGCGTTCTGCTTAGGCGCGGTTTTGCGGTAATACTTTGTGTATTACCGTGAAATCGCAACGACAGCAGAGCACAAAATTTCCGCAAAGCACCGCAGCTTTAATTGTGTGGTGTTGCCGCTATAAAGGAGAGAATCTTTTATGTCCAATAAAGTAACCGTTGCTGCGATTCAGATGACCTATGGTCTGGAAGAAGCCTGCGAGAAGGTTCGCGAAGCGGCATCTCAGGGTGCGCAGATCATTTTGCTGCCCGAACTGTTTGAAAACTGGTATTTCTGCCAGGAAAAAAGCTATGAAAATTACCATTTAGCGACAACGCTCGAGGAAAATCCGGCGGTCCGCGAGATGCAGACCATTGCCCGTGATTTCAAGGTCGTCATTCCGGTCAGCTACTACGAGCGGGTCGGTGAGACCACGTTCAACACGGTGGCTGTCATTGACGCGGACGGCACGATCATGGGTCAGTACCGCAAGACCCACATTCCGGATGACCATTTTTATCAGGAAAAGTTCTATTTTACGCCCGGAAATACCGGATTCAAGGTCTGGGATACGGCTTATGCGAAAATCGGCGTCGGTATCTGCTGGGACCAGTGGTTCCCGGAGTCCGCGCGCTGCATGGCGCTGCAGGGCGCCGAGCTGCTGTTCTACCCGACGGCTATCGGCTCCGAGCCGATTCTCGACTGCGATTCCATGCCGCACTGGCGGCGCTGCATGCAGGGTCACGCGGCGGCGAATATTATGCCGCTGATCGCTGCAAACCGCATCGGCACCGAGACCGTAAAGCCGACTGAGGATAACCAGCACCAGTCGTCCTCGCTGACGTTTTACGGCTCGTCCTTTATCGCGGATGAGACCGGCGCGCTTGTCGAGCAGGCTGACCGCGAAAACGCAGGCGTGCTGACGCATACGTTCGATTTGGATGAAATCCGTGAGATGCGCCGTTCGTGGGGTGTCTACCGCGACCGGAGACCGGAAATGTATGGTGCAATGCGCGGCTACGGCGCAGAATAAGCAAAAGAAAACCCGATTGCGTGTACGCAATCGGGTGAGACTGTCGAAAAACTATCGTTTTTCCGACAATCTGTGTTTTGACTTTGCAAAACACGGACGTTCGAAAGTTCCCATTCGGAAACTTTCTCCCTCTTAAAGTATAAAAACCGAGGTACACGCCCCCGGTTTTTATGAATTTGCTTCGCAAATTCTATTTTATGCGTGCTGCCGCACGAAGCGTAAAAATTAAAATA
This sequence comes from Butyricicoccus sp. AF35-5AC, assembly GCF_003477715.1. NCBI lineage: Bacteria > Bacillati > Bacillota > Clostridia > Eubacteriales > Butyricicoccaceae > Butyricicoccus > Butyricicoccus sp. AF35-5AC. The sequence continues at coordinate 32,192 of NZ_QUDX01000010.1, read as the reverse complement.
ATACTTTTTTGACAGACTGGAAAACCCGATTGCGTGTACGCAATCGGGTTTTCTTTTGCTGTATAAAGGATTATTGCTCCAATTCTGCCAGAAAGTCCTCCATATCCGTATCCTCGGTCATGGTAATGCGGTGCATGCTGTACAGCGTCTGCGGCAAACCCTGTACGACCGCATTCACGCCCGGCTGGGTGGTGAACGTCAGCTCGATGCCCTGGCTGCGCAGCGCATCCATCGTCAGTGTGCCGTACGCGCCTTCCGGATAGGACAGCGCGTTGACCGTTTCGCCGGTGATCGGCTCGATGGCCTGCTGGCTCTGCTGGATGTCAGCCCTGACAGCGGCTTCATAGTCCGCATCGCTTTCGCCGGGAAGCTGCGCGAGTGTTTCCCGAACACGGTCGTTGCCGTCCTCGAACGGCGGCCACTGGTGCATGTCATAGGTGTGGCTCTGGATGGAAATCAGGCCGGAATCCACCATTTCCTGCATCTCAGCCGCGCCGAAGTGCGGTGTCATGGCGTGGTCGGTATTCTTGTAGGTGTCCTTGCCGATGGAAACGCCGATGGCGAAAATGGTCGCCTTCATGTTGTATTCCCCCAGCACAGGGAATGCGTCCTCGTAGTTGCTCAGATAGCCGTCGTCGAACGTGAGAACAATCGGCTTTTCGGGCAGCGGCGTACCGTTGTACACATAATCGCGCAGCTGCTCAAGCGAAATCGCGTTGCAGCCGGCATCGGAAAGCGCCTGAATCTGTTTGCGGAACGCCTCCGGCGAAATGGTAGCTGAGCCGCTCACATCCTCGGTCAGCTGGTGCCACGTCAGCACCGGAACCTGAACGGCGGTGTCGTTGTCCGTGCGCGGTGCAGGACGCTGCGTGAAATAGTCATGCGGCGTGTCAGCCGTTACATAAGTGCCGAAATCCGACGGAATCGCGGTGATGGCAGGCGTAAAGTCGGGATACTCCTTCTCGGCAATGCGGGCTGCCATCATCTCGCCGATGTTGTTGCGGAAGTGCGTGCTGTCGTAGAAGAAGCGCGGCTCACTGCTGACAGATGAGGACGAAAAATCCCAGTAATCGGTCACTTTGGAAAGAGATTCGTAGAAATTCGTGATATCATCGTCGTAAAAGTTCTTGTAATAGTCGGTGTACACCGGAGCGGTCAGCACAATGAGATTAACGCCGTTTTCCTCGCAAACCTTGCGGATTGCAGCTACCGACTGCATGCAGGCTTCGGTCTTGTACAGGTGCAGCGGCTCGTGGTTGGGATAATCGGTGAATACCGGATAGGCGTTCAGATAATCCGCGGTAGAGCCGATCGGCTCTACATCACGCACGCGCTTGTCATACGCACCGGTCTGCTCGTCGAATACGTCGAACGACTGCGGCATGAGCGTGTCCTTGCTCTTATTCACCAGCTTCTGATAGCCGTACCGCGGGTCCGCGAGGAGAAACCGCGAGTAATACGACAGCGCGGACATATCCGGGTCGGTTTTGTAGTGCAGGCTGTGGGTCAGCTTGTTGGACTCATCATCGTAGGTCAGGCCGTTGTCCAGATACACATTCAGCACCAGATTTTTGACCGTGTAGTTGTCGATGAGGTAGTTTGCGATCTTTTCGCAGTCCTTCATATCCGCGCCGTACATGATGAGGTTGTAGAACTTCGCGTTCAGCATCTCGTTAAACGATTCGGTCGGCAGCGAGCTGGTGGACGAGCAGCCGAGGAAATACGAGTCATACTCGTCATGGTGCTGTTCGAGATAGGAGATTTTCGCCGCACGCGGGTTGTTGGTCTCGTCATACGAAAACCACTGCATAAACCGGTCGCCAAACGCGCCGAACGGGTCGGTGACGTAGTTGAATCCGGCCAGCAGTGCGGCCAGGATCAGCACGATAACGGGCAGAGAAAGCACCCATTTTTTTGCGTTCATGCTCTGCCTCCTTAAAATTGCTTGTAGATGAACTCGGACGAGATGTATCCGGCACGGAAAATGCCGAACAGCAGCAGGACCACGAGCGAAACGGTCAGCACGGTCAGCTGCATGAGCGCCGGGCGCTCGTTGAGCCACGCCTGCACATCCGTGCCGCGTTCCTCAAAGAACTCCACGCCGTGGACGATGAGAATGCCGACAAAAATGATGATAAAGTCGGAAATACCCAATCCAAGCGTCGGCACAACCGACGTAAACTCACTGAAATGCGGGTGCAGCACGGTCGTTCCGAGCAGCGTGAATACAGTCTTGAGACGCGGTGCGCGGGTGAAATAACGGCCGATAAACACCAGTCCGAATGTGCGGACGGTCATAAAGATGCGCCAGCCGGTCGATTTGTCGTTGATGTGCAGCTTTTCCTTCCACGAAAGGAAGCGGCGCTCCATCAGCAGGGAAGCGGTAATGAGGATGCCGTTCCACAGGCCGAACGCAATGTAGCGGAAGTTGGCGCCGTGCCAGATGCCGATGATCAAATACACGATAAACGTAGCGGTCGAGGTGGCACAGATCTTGCCCATCATGCCCTTGAAATGCTTGCGCGCCCACTTGCCCAGCTTGCCGAACGGCTTGGAAAACGCCAGAGGATAGAACACATAGTCGCGCATCCACGCACCGAGCGTGATGTGCCAGCGGCGCCAGTAGTCGGTGAGCGAGGTGGAAAACAGCGGTCGGCGGAAGTTGAGCGTCATATCAATGCCGAACATGCGCGCGACGCCGCGTGTGATATCGATGCCGCCGGAAAAATCGCAGTACAGCTGAATGCAGTAAAACAGAATACCGAGCGCAATGACAGCACCGCCGTACGGACAGTTCTCCATGATGACGTTGTTTACCAGAACAGCTGCGCGGTCAGCGATGACGATTTTTTTGAAGTACCCCCAGAGCGCCAGCTGAATGCCGATCTGCAGGTCATCCCAGCACAGCTTGCGCTCTGCAGTAAGCTGCGGCGCCAGCTGATCGAAACGGCTGATCGGTCCCTGCACCATCTGCGGAAAGAACGATACGAACAGGCCGTAGCGCAGCGGATTGCGCTCGGGCGCATATTTGCCGCGGTACACGTCAATGACGTAGCTCATGGACTGGAAAATGAAAAACGACAGACCGAGCGGCACGACAAAATCCCATCGGGGAATGTGATTGCCGAGCGCGGACGGCAGCAGCTCGAGCGTGAAATTCCAGTATTTCATCGCGTAGAGCAAGCCAAAACAGCAGACCGCGCAAATTACCGCGATCTGCCTCTTTTTGTGCTGTATTTGGGTCTTTTGCGCCTTGTCGGCAGGCTTGATGGCGTTATAGCGCCCGAGAATGAGTCCGGTTACCCAGGTCATTCCGGCCACCAGAACCACCCACGCAAACGCCTTGACCGAGCCGGCCATGTAAAACGCCGCACTCGCCAGCAGCAGGATGCACCACTGTGCCTTTTTCGGCACGATGTAGTAGAGCAGCACGCTCGCAATGGTAAGTACGATAAATGAAGCGGAAGTAAAAGCCATTAGTCCTGCGCGTTCTCGATCAGTTCAACGATGGCGTCAACCGAGTTGAAGTTCTCAGGCGTCAGGTCGTTGACACCCAGCTGAACGTCAAACTCCTCCATCAGCTCGGAAATAACGGCTACGATGTCGAGGGAATCGATGATGCCGTCATCGATGATGGCAGTTTCGTTCTCAAAGTCGTTGCCCGGGCAGATCTCATTCAGAATTTCGATAATTTTTTCTCTCATGGTCGATTTCTCCTTTAATTATATTGCAGCACGGCGGAAGTCCATCCGTCGGGCTGATAGCCGTGTTGTTCGTAAAAATGCTCGGCAGGAGCATTGCCGGTCCGCGCCCATACCTGACTTTTTGCGCCGTCTGTCACACTCAGGTAGGCGGTGAGCAGTTCGCCTGCCAGTCCGCGTCCGCGGCAGTCCGCACGCACGGCAAGGTGCCGAATCTCGGTCGAGACGCGGGAAACCGCAAAATGCAGCACACCGGAAACACCTTTTTCGTCCCGGGTGATAACGGTATGGCCGTTTGCGAGGTTTTCGCGCAGATCGTCCGCAGTCGGCAGACAGCCGGTGAGAGCGGAGAAGTGCTCGCTTAAAAAGCGGGAAATATCCTCGAAATCCTCCGGCTTTGCAGGAACTGCGGTTGTTGCCACCGGAAATGCTTCCGATTTGCGGGTGCGCCGCGTGCGGCGCAGCACCTCACGAAAACCGAGAGCGCAGAACTGCTCGGCAGCATTGGCCATCGCGTCCGCGTCCTTGGCGCGGCAGGACAGCTCGGTCATAACCGGCCTGTCCGTCTCCGGCAGGGAAAGCACCGCGTTCGGATGCAGATAAAACGTCATCACAAGGTGGTCGCCGCGTTCGCGGAACAGCAGCAGTGCGCCGTCTGCCTCGTGGATGTACAGTCCGTTCGCGATTTCGCGCGTGTAGTCGTCACCGCGCAGAAAGTTGTTGGTAATGACGCCTTTCTTGAGCTGTGCGTTCAGCAGATCGGAAATCTGTGCGAAATTCTCAATCTTCCGCATGGATAAATTGCTCCTTCAGCTTGACACGGTCGATCTTGCCGTTGGCGTTCATCGGCAGTGCGTCCAGCTTTTCGTAGATGTTGGGCAGCATATACTTGGGCACCAGCCTGCGCATGGCACGCGCGAGTGCCGCGGCGTCCGGTTCGCCCTCGTAGATGCAGACAATGCGGTCGCGGTTGCGGTCGAACAGGCAGGCTGCTGCGGCGATGCCGTCCACGCTGTGCAGCGCGGTCTCGATTTCGCCAAGCTCGATGCGGTAGCCCATGTGCTTGATCTGTCCGTCCTGCCGCGACAGGAAATACAGCAGACCGTCATCCTTCTTGACGGCGATATCGCCTGTGCGGTACAGAATATCGCGGAAATACGGGTTTGTCGGGTTCTGGATGAAGCATTCGGTTGTCTTTTCCCAGTTGCCGAAGTAGCCGCTGGCCAGTCCGCTGCCGCGCACGCAGATCTCACCGGCCTCGCCGTCCGGAACGGGCTTGCCGTCCTTGTCGAGCAGCACAATCTGCATGTTGCGGCAGGCTTTGCCGATTGGAATGGCTTCATCGTCGCGGTAGTCGCGGGTGAGGTGGAATGCGGCACAGTCCACGGTGGTCTCGGTCGGTCCGTACATATTGACAACCTCGAGACCCGGAATCGCGGCCTTCCACGCATTGACATAGCGCGCCTGCAGCGCTTCACCGCCGAGAGCGGCTTTGCACAGCGTGGGCGGTGCACATTTGCTCAGCGCACCCGAGCTTGCCACGAAGTGAAACGCGCTGGTCGCCCAGTTGATGGCGGTCACGCCGACACGCTCCATCTCCTTGAGCAGCAGCATCGGGAAGGTGAACAGCTTTTTCGAGAAAATATGGCAGGTTGCACCGAGCGAAAGAGTCTGGTACAGGTCCTTGCACGAAAGGTCAAAGTAAAACGGTGCCTGATTGCCGAAAACATCGTTTTCAGTGTAGCCGCAGAACTCGCTCATCCAGTCGGTGAAGTCGATGACCGCACGGTGCGGAATGACGATTCCCTTCGGCGCACCGGTCGAACCCGAGGTGAACAGCAGGTAAACCGGGTCGATATCCAGTACGCTCTCACGGATGGACTGCAGCAGGTTTGCGTCAGCCGGTGCTGCAAAGCCCTCGTCCATCGAGATGAGCGGGGCACAGTCGGCAAGCGGCTCAGCCTGCTTACGGTTGCCCTCGGCGTAGACGATGGCAACAGGATGGACCTGCTCGAAAATGCGGCGGATACGCGCTTCCGGCATGTGGTCGTCGATCGGAACGTAGCAGCCGCCCGCATACAGCACGCCCTGCATCGCGGCAACGCTTTCGGCCGTGCGGCCGATCAAAACCGCGACCGGCTTGTGCAGCGTATCGACGGTTTTGGCAAGGTGGGTGCCCAGACCCTGTGCGGCCTTCAGCAGCTCGCCGAAGGTAAACACGCGGTTCTCATCGCAGAACGCAGGCTTGTCCGCATGCATTCGGGCAGAGGATTCCAAATATTCGAGTACATTTTTTCTCATAGACATACTTCCTCATTATGATAGTTTATTTTATCATAGAGGGCGGAAAAAGTAAACGGAAAACGGTAGTTACGTCGGAGAATCCATCCAGTGTGCGGTTTCATCCATAATATCGTGCAGAATAAAAATATCGTGCAAGGTATCGCCGGTTTCCATTGAGTGGTTGGCGTTTTCGGTCAGATAGAGCGGAATGCCGATCTTCCGGCAGCCGTTCGTGATCATCTCGGTGTCCGCCCACGGATCGGCGGTGCCGTGAAAGGCAATGCCGGTCGGGTCGAGATAGGGCAGGGCTTGCTCAATCGGCGTGTAGTACACCTGCCGCGGATGAATGCCCTGCCGGACGGCGTAGCGTGCTGCAATCGCAGTGCCGATGCTCTTCGAGAGGAAGAAAACGCGGTCGTAAGCGGTCCAGTCGATGGCGGTAAGCTGTTCCTCTGCGGCAGAAAGCGCGGTCTGCACAGCCTGTTCGATTTTTTCGGCATGGCCTCTCAAACCGGTCGGCAGAGCAGGATACTGCACCGCGAGCAGGTAACAGCCGCGTGCGCGTGCAAGTTTTGCGCTGTAATACAGCAGCGGTTTGTCGATATGGTAGCCGATGCCGGGAAACAGCACGGCAAGCTGGTTGCTCATAGGTAAGGCTCCTTTGGGGAAAATGCAGGATTACTCCGCCAGCTCCCGCACGGCGGCAATTGCGGTATCGACCTCGTTTTCCGTGTTGAAATACGAAAAGCTGAAGCGCACCGCGCCCTGCTGCACGGTGCCGAGCGCCTCGTGCATGCGCGGCGCACAGTGTGCACCGGCGCGTGTGGCGATGTCATAATCGGCAAACAGCGCGTCCGCGACCTCGGCGGAGTCATAATCGCGGATGTTAAGTGCCACGACAGCCGCGCGTTCCGGCCGGGAGAAATTGCCGTAGACGGTCACGCCGTCAATGTCCTTCACACCGTCGTAAAACCGCCGCATGAGTGCGCGTTCGTGTGCTCCGATGGCCTGCACGGTCTGTTTTTCGATAAATTTCAGCGCGGCATGCAGTCCGGCGATGCCGTGCGTATTGAGCGTGCCCGCCTCGAGCCGTGCGGGATACGCCTGCGGCTGTTCGCGGTCGTAGGAGTGAATGCCGGTACCGCCGCGGAGCAGCGGCCGAAGCTCTACACCCGGCCGGATGCACAGGCCGCCGGTTCCCTGCGGACCCATCAGGCCCTTGTGGCCGGTGAAGCAGAGCACGTCAATGTTCATGCGCTGCATGTCGATCGGTACCGCACCTGCCGTCTGTGACGCGTCTGCAACCAGAAGGGCACTGTGTGCGTGCGCCATTGCACCGATTTTGGCGATATCGAGCAGGTTTCCGGTCAGATTGGATGCATGCGTGCAGACAACGGCCTTGGTTTCCGGTCGAAAGAGCGTTTCCATATCCTCATAGCGGATATTGCCCTGACGGTCCGCCGGTACAAAATCTACCGATACGCCGCGCGTCTGCAGATCATACAGCGGACGGAGCACGGAATTGTGCTCCAGATCGGTCGAAATGACGTGATCGCCGGACGAAAACAGACCGTAGAGTGCAATGTTCAGCGCCTCGGTGGAGTTCGCGGTGAACACAACATGGTCCGCACGCGGACAGCCGAACAGCTTCGCCAGCCTGCTCCGCGTTTCGAACACCATGCGCGACGCGGAAAGCGACACGCCGTGTGCGCCGCGCGATGCATTTCCTGCGGTAAGAATGGCGTTTTTGACCGCCTCTGCGACTTCAGGCGGCTTGTGCAGCGTGGTCGCTGCGTTATCCAGATAAATCATGATTTCCTCCGTCAGTCGAACAGTTCGACAAGAGCATGTGTCTCGAATCCGATGCCGGTTTCACACAGAGCGTCGAGGAGCACCTGTTCCTCGCTTGTTTCGGCCTTCCATGCCAGTCCGCAGCCTGCGCTCACCTGAGAGGGAATCGGGATCATGCGTCCGGGCAGACCGCGCTGCGTGAACATGGCTTCTGCCGCGAGTGCCTGCTCGGTGGACGCGAACGCGATGACCGCAAACGGTCGTTTGCGCCGCATCACGGGCGCAGAATGAGGTCGGCCTGCATCTGCTTCTCGGTGATGACGTACATGTTGGTCACGTCACCGACTGCCAGCTTGTCGGTCAGGCCGTAGTGGTTGAGACAGGTACCGCAGGTCAGAATCTCCACACCGAGCGATGCCAGGTTTTTCAGATCCTCGAGCGATGCCGAGTCTTCGCAGGTCAGGCGTGCGCCGCCGTTGTAGAACAGAATCGTGCTCGGCAGGTGCTCCTGCTGGGTGAGCGCAAAAATAAAGCCTTTGATGAGAATGCGGCCAAGCTCCTCGTCGCCCTCGCCCATATGGTCGGCGGAAATGACAACGACCGTCTTTTTCTGCGCCGCCGGTACCGTGCAGGCAATCTGCTCATCGGCTTCTGCCTTGCCGATGGAATTTTCAGTCGTGATTGTCACGCAGAACTCCTTGTCCGAGCGCTTTTCGGTCGTGATCGAGCAGCCTTTGCTCTCCGCAAGGCGGGTCAGATTCTGCACCGCAATTTCATTATCTACCAGCGTCTGCACCGTGCCCGCACCGTTTAAATCCTGCAGCGCGTGCAGCGTTTTGATGACCGGAATCGGACATGCGTCACCGATCGCATTCACTTGTACCATAATAAAGTTCCTCCTTTTGGGGATGTTCTGTGGATAGTATAGCACAATAAATCACTGAAGACCATAATTTATCCATAGGATTGCGGAATACTGGGAGGAGAGGACGGTTTTTCTTGACGGTGTTCTCTTGAAAAGGGTAAAATTATAATGTATTTTACAAAAGTACGCAAAATTTATTCGCAAATCGCTCTTGTTCAATTATGCGGTATTGCCCTAGACGATAATTATCTATCCGTAACCTTATATAGAACACATTTACAGATATTACTTGCTTATTTGAACTGTGTTACCGGAAAATTATCTATGGATAACCCGAATATCCAATATCTGATACAAAATCGTTATCTGATTGACTGACATGCCGAAAGGAGGCATAACCATGCGATCCCACACCTACCTTGCCATCGACCTGAAATCCTTCTATGCCTCCGTGGAGTGCCGGGAGCGCAGGCTGGATCCGCTCGACACGCACCTTGTTGTCGCGGACGAGACCCGCACGGACAAGACCATCTGTCTGGCAGTCACGCCGTCGCTGAAAAGCTACGGCATTTCCGGCCGCGGACGGCTGTTTGAGGTACGTCAGCGCGTCAAGCAGGTCAACGCCGAGCGGCAGCGCCGTGCGCCCGGGCACACATTCACCGGCGCGTCTTACTCTGCTGCGGAACTGCGGGACAACCCGTCTCTTGCGATGAATTTCATCATCGCACCGCCGCATATGGCGCATTATATGGCGTACAGCAGCCGGATTTATGCCATTTACATGAAATATGTCGCGCCGGAGGACATGGTTGTGTACTCCATTGACGAGGTGTTCATGGACGTGACCGGCTACCTTGAGACCTACGGCCTGACCGCGCGTGAGCTGGCGCGGAAAATCATTCTCGATGTGCTGAACACCACCGGCATCACGGCCACGGCGGGCATCGGCACCAACCTGTTTCTGTGCAAGGTGGCGATGGATATTGTCGCCAAGCACGTTCCCGCCGACCGCGACGGCGTGCGTATCGCCGAACTGGACGAGCGCAGATTCCGGCACGAGCTGTGGTCGTATCAGCCGCTCACCGATTTCTGGCGTGTGGGACGAGGCACCGCGAAAAAACTCGAGCAGTACGGCATGTGCACCATGGGCGATATCGCGCTGTGCTCGGAGAAAAACGAGGATCTGCTGTATAAGCTGTTCGGTAAAAATGCGGAGCTGCTCATCGACCATGCGTGGGGATGGGAGCCGTGCACGGTCGCGGATATCAAAGCCTACAAGCCGAGCACCAACAGCATCAGCACCGGGCAGGTGCTTGCGTGTCCGTATACAGCGGACAAGGCACGTCTGGTTGTCCGCGAAATGGCGGATCAGCTGGTACTCGATCTGGTGAGCAAGGGCTTTGTCACCGACCGGCTTGTGCTGACCGTCGGGTACGATATTGATAACCTGAACGATCCGGCACGGCGGATTCACTATCACGGCAAGACCGAGACCGATCGCTACGGGCGCACGCTTCCAAAATCTGCACACGGCACGCAGAGTCTCGGAGAACTGACCTCGTCTACGCGAAAGCTCATGGACGCAGCGACCACGCTGTTCGACCGTATTATCGACCCGAATCTGCTCATCCGGCGCATGTATCTGGTGGCAGATCACATCCTTCCGGAATCTGACGCACCCCAGCCGGCTCGGTGTGAGCAGCTTGACCTGTTTACCGACTATGCTGCCGAGCAGGAGCGCCGGAGGGCAGAGCAGACCGCACTCGAGCGGGAACGAAAGCTGCAGCAGGCGGCGCTTGCCATCAAGAGCAAGTACGGCAAAAACGCGCTGCTCAAGGGCATGAACCTTGAGGAAGGTGCGACTGCCATCGAGCGAAACGGAAAAATCGGCGGGCATAACGCATAATCGGAAAAACATGCTAAGGCAATGTAAATGCATTGCCTCAGTCTGTCGAAAAAGTCAATCTATCGTTTTTATTTTTCGTGCGGCAGCACGCATAAAATAGAATTTGCATAGCAAATTCATAATTCCCGGGGGCGTGTACCTCGGGAATTATACAAGGGACGAAAAATTGTGCCCGTAGGGCGCGGCTTTTCGTCAAGATTCGATTGAAAGCGTGGTTTCAATCGAGAGGCTGCTCGAAAAACGGAGTTTTTCGACAGCCTCAGGCAATGTAAATGAATTGCCTGATTCTGCCTCTCCACTGACGTTCTATGTCGAAAATTCGACATTTCAGGCAGTCACCCTTGTATATGGCAATCAAAGGAAATATAATATATTCACAATAATATGGGAAATATATCTTTTCTGGAAGGATTGCGAAGCCGCAAGGCAGCTGCATACGGAGAAGCTAATGAAAATTATCTGCGAAAAAGGCTATCACGCCGGAAATGTCCTGCGTCTGGTAGCGGAATATTTGGAAAAACGATATCCGGATGATATGATTCTGGATGAAAATATGGAAATCACGCTTTCACTCAAGAACGGTGAGAACGGTCAGTCCATCGTGCTCGGTGAGAAGGAGCTGCAGCTGTCGCACCACACAGCCGACCATTCCGAGGACTACTATAATCATGATGTGCTGACCCATCTGTACACGCGCTGCAAGTACGAGCACGATCTCAAGGTCTTTCAGCTGGCGAATTATGCGCGGCTGACCTGCATTTACATGGATGCCGTCGGCCTACATGAGATCAACAACCACTTGGGACATGAGGCCGGCGACCATATGCTGCGCTCGATTGCGGACGGGATTCGGAAGTATTTCCCGGACGACTGCGCGTACCGCATCGGCGGTGATGAGTTTGTCCTGCTGTGTCCGGCGCGTCAGCCGGAGGAGCTTGCAGAAAGCCTTGCGGCGTTCCGTCACACAATCCGTGAGATGGGTTATGAGGTCTCGGTCGGCGTGTCTGAAAGCACGGACAGACAGACGCTGAACGAGACGGTCAATCGGGCTGAAACGGCCATGCGGCATGATAAGATGGAGTTTTACCGCAATAACGGCGGTATCCGTCAAATGCGCATCATCGATGACAAGCTGGAGCAGCTACTCATCAAAAAGCAGGATGTTACCCGTTTTCTGCAGGCCATCGCGCCGCTTTACAGGGGAGTGTACATGGTCAATGCCAAGCAGGATACCTGTCGGTATATCTATGTTCCGTCATATTTTAAGACCATGCTGGAGAATAATCATCATGCGTTTATGTCTTCCGTGCGTGAGTACTGCCGCGAACTGGTTCATCCGGAGTATTATGACGAATTTGCAAAGCTGTTGGATTACAGCTATATAGAGGAGCAGATTGCGGCGCATGGTTCGCTGAAGATGACCTATCAGATACGGGACGGCAGCCGGGTACATCTCAAAATCACCATGGCCGACCGGAGTTCCGCAGACGCACATGAGCTGCTGTGGATTTTTCTGGACGAAACGCAGTCGAAGAAAGCAGGTGAAGTATGTCCGCAATCGACAATCGAAAATACGCCGGGATTATGAATCTGCCGCATCATGTCTCCCCAACCCGTCCGCAGATGCCCATGAGCGACCGTGCGGCGCAGTTTTCGCCGTTTGCGGCGCTGACCGGGTATGCCGGTGTTATCCGTGAGACAGCGCGGCTGACCGACCGCAAAATCGAGCTGGACGAGACCATGCTGACCGCACTTAACGAGCGGTATCGGCTGCTGCTTTCCGTGCTCGATGCAGAACCCGAGGTGGAGATTACCTATTTTGTGCCGGATGAACGCAAATCCGGCGGTGCATACCGCACAGTTTCCGGTGTGGTCAAAAAGGCGGATGAGTTCACGCGGCGGTTGACCCTGACAGACGGCACGGTGATTCCGATGGAGGATGTGCTGATGTTGGATGGGGCAATATTTGGACAGGATGAATGAGAAAATCCACGCTTTTCACAAAGAAAAGCGTGGATTTTTGTACATTCAGTGCAGAGCATCCAGTTCCTCCTGCAGATACCGGAAGAACAGGCCTGCGTGGTATCCATCTGCCACCGCATGTGCAATGGTGATATTGACCGGCATATTGACCTTTTCGCCGCATTTTTCGTATCTGCCCATGACAACGATGGGAAAGTACGCCGGCTGTCCGTCCGCGACGCGGCTGCCGCAGCCGGTAAACGCCGTCCACGGCGTACAGGATACGCAGTAGAAATTCGCAGGCTGATTCGGCTTGGTCTTGATGCCCTTGACATCCTTATAGGTCTCCATATCCGCGGTAATGGCGTTGTAAAACGTGGGGAAATCCTCGGAAAAGTCCGTCCAACAGTCGGAAAACGTGCAGTCATCCGGATGAAAGAACGTGAAATTCGGCACGATTTTATCCCAGACACAGAGTTCGTTGTCCGCGTTTTTGAACATGCGGAAGTTCTCGATGCGGCCCAGCGCCTTGGTGACGCAGTAAATCGCCGCTGCGTAGAATTTACAGCCGTGTGCATGACAGAAACGGAGCAGGTTTTGCACATCCACCGGCGCCGTCATATTGAATTCAACCTTGAGAGCCTCGGTATAGTAGCGGTAGTGCTCACGGCGAGGCCAGCTTTCCATATTGACTTTTTTGAAGGCTTGCATAGCGTTCCATCCTTTCCGAACCCTGCAGGTACACGCCCTGACTTTTTGGCATTTGCAAAGCAAACGCTATTCATGCGCACTAACGCACGAAATTCAAAATATTGATGATACGACTTGTTCAATAATCTTGCTGCTGTCAAATCTGCTGCTCCGCAGCGAACTGCGCCGCGCCTGCGGCAGCTTCCTCGCGGCCGTCGGACAGCGTGAGCGGACAGCCGAAGGCAGACTCAAAGCGCTGCTGCAGATACCGGTTCTGCAGCAGGCCGTTGCCCGAGCCGATCAGCCTTTTCGGCGTGCCGCCGGCCTGCCGATACGCGGTGTACATTCGATGCAGCTCGTCGGCCATGCCGTCCATCACGCCGTAAATCAGGTGTAAAGGCGTGAAATTGTGCGTTGTAAGGCCGGAAATACTGCCGGTCAGGCTGCTGTCTGCGCGCGTGCCTTCAAACAGGGTGCAGACGGCAGGCACATCATCCGGACGCGGATTTTCATCCAGCAGACGCGCCATTGCGTCGTAGCAGCTGTTCGTTTCTGTGCCGAGCATGGACGCGGTGGAGCGGAAAAACTGCTCGAGCAGTGCGTAAGCGCGTCCGCCGCACAGCGAAGCACCGGCCAGAAGATAGCCGCCGCCCGGCATGGGACGGGTCTCTAAGCCGTCTGCCTGCAGATAGTGCGGCGTAAACACGGAAAACTGACTGCCGGTGCCGACATTCACAAGCATTTCGGCGGTTTTGTCGCGCACCGCGCGCAGAAAGCTGGCTTGATTGTCACCGATGGCGGCACAGACAGCCGCATTCCGGAAGTGCCCGATTACCGGCTCGGCGGCAAGCTGCGGGACAAAGTTCGGGTCGATACCGGCTTTTTGCAGAGCGTTTTGGTCGAAAGCACAGCGTTCCGCGTCGAAGAAGCCGATGCTTGCGGCGTTGCTGGCATCCATGCGCGGCGCAGCCAATCCGCACAGCCGCATGGCAAGGTAGTCACCGATGGTGCAGCAGGTGACGGCGGCGGGCGGCACAAGTCCGGCGGCAAGGTTGTACGCGTGCGTTGCCAGACCGAAACCGACTGCGGCAAGGCATCCGGTCTCGCGCGTGAGATACTGCACCCAGCTTTCGGTTTTGCTGTGCGGCAGGCTGCCGCGTGCGTCCTGCCAGGTGTACAGCGGACTGACGGCATTGCCGTCCGCGTCCACATACAGAATGCCGTGCATTTGCCCGGTCACGCCAATGGAATGAATATCCGGATAGCGTTCAAACAGCATTTGCACAATAGCAAGTGCTGTTTGCGTGATCTTTTCCACGTCCTGCTCGCGTGCGCACGTCAGCGCAGACGAAATAAAGGCACCGTTTGACCGCGTTTCGCTGGCGAGAAACTGTCCGTCCTCGAGCACAGCCGCGCTGATCGTTGTGGTGCCGATGTCAATGCCTAATGTTTTCATGCTGCGTCCCTCGGTTCGCCTGATGGTTCTGTCAGCAGTATAGCACAGCGGAGCGTGTATGAAAAGAAATTGCGCACAAATTTGTCCACAAGTTTGTGGATAATTTACCGACTTGAAAAACGAGTTGCACATGCTATAATAAAGTCGCAAAACAGAGAAAAGGGGAGCGAACAATATGGACCGAAATTTTCTCAAGCAGAGCATTCGGCGTGAGCTGGACTATTACAAGGACGGCCTGTTCAACGAGGATGAGGACGAATACTGGGAGCGTGCATGGGCGGCGCCGGACGATGATGACAGCATGGCGGAAAACGGCTTTCTCAATGTAGCGATGGCGCACCTGCAGGGCGATGAATGCGACGAAATCGTGCTGCTCGGCACGGAATACGGCTATCATGAGCCGGATTACGACAGTTATATCGACATCGGACACGCCTTTGTCAACGATATGGGCACTGGATTTCTGCAGACCGAGGGCACCGAGGATGACTGGGAACAGCTGATTGACGATATTGCGGAAATTCTGGATGGAAAGATGGAGTAGCTATCCACCGAGTTATCCACATTGCTGTGGATAAAAAATAAAACGCTCGAGTAATCTCGAGCGTTTGAGGCTGTCGAAAAACTCCGTTTTTCGAGCAGCCTCTCGATTGAAACCACGCTTTCAATCGAATCTTGACGAAAAGCCGCGCCCTACGGGCACGATTTTTCGTCCCTTGTATAATTCCCGAGGTACACAAGGTGAATTGCCGCATAGCGGCAAGAGAGGGTGGTCTGGACCATGCCCCCGGGAATGATGAATTTGCTGTGCAAATTCTATTTTATGCGTGCTGCCGCACGAAAAGTAAAAACGATAGATTGACTTTATCGACAGACTGAAACGCTCGAGTAATCTCGAGCGTTTTTCATCGTCGCGCCTTAAACCTTAATTATTATTGCAGGGGTGCTGTTTTACAGCACCTGCGACATCAAAATCGCGCAGATCATAATCGGAATATTAAACGCGATAAACGTTGGGATACAGGTATCGCGGATATGGTCGTGCTGACCGTCGGCGTTGAGTCCGGAGGTTGGGCCGAGCGTGGTATCGGATGCGGGCGAACCTGCATCGCCAAGGGCAGCGGCGGCCGAAATGAGCAGGATGGTAGCCGGAGTGGAGAACCCAAGCGAGCTGCACATCGGCACGAACAGCACAGCGAGCACGGGCACAGTGCCGAACGAGGTGCCGATGCCCATCGTCACCAGCAGGCCGATGAGCGTAATGACAATCGCAGCGACAACCTTGCTGCCGCCTACGGCGGAAATACCGGCGTTTACGAGCGCGTCAATGCCGCCGGTGGCCTTGATGACCGAGGCGTAGCCGCCTGCCACCAGCATAATGATGGCAATCTGACCCATCAGACGGATACCGCCCTCGATCTGCTCGTCAATGTCACTCCATTTGATAGCGCGGAACGCGATGATGATGATCAGGCCGCACAGCGCGGAAAGCGCCAGATCCTGACTGATAACCTGCACGACTGCGACAACAATCGCGGCGGCAAGCATGACATAATGGCGATACTCGAGCTTTTCCGAAATTACCTCGGCAGCGGAGGTGTCTGCTTCAATGTCGTGGTAGTCACGCGGCTTGCGGTACAGGACAAACACGGCGATGAACAGACCGATCAGCATGGCAACGCCAATGCTCCAGTTGGCGGCGGTAACGTCCTTGACCGTTACAGAAAGACCGTTTTCACTCAGATTATCCGCGATAACGCGTTGAAAAATCAATCCGAAACCAAACGGAATGGTGATATACGGCGCTTTATGGCCGAACGCCAGCGCACACGCAACGGCACGCCGGTCAAGCCGCATACGGTTCATCATGCGGAGCAGCGGCGGCACGAGAATCGGGATGTATGCGATATGCACCGGAATGAGGTTCTGCGACAGGCAGGCAACGAGCGTCAGCACACCAATGAGCGCCAGTTTGTGTCCGCCGAGCAGGCGCGACAGCTTTTTCGACAGAATGTCGGCCAGACCGGTCGTGGCGATGCAGGTGGCAAACGTGCCGAGCAGGATGTACGCCAGCGCAGTCGTGGCGTTGCTGGCAAAGCCGCCGGTCAGCAGCTGCATAACGGTCTGCGTGCCCTCGGGCGCGTTCAGCAGCGGGATACCGCCGGCCACGCCGCCGATGATGCACGCGATGAGCATGGACAGCAGCACATTCAAACCGGTCAGGCACAGAACACAGAGCACCAGTACGGATATCGTGACCGGGTTTGTGAGCAGGCTGAAAAGAATAGACATGTATCATTCTCCTTAGAAACAAAAACCGCATGCAGCGGGACTTGCACACGGTAAAGTATTGAAGTTTTTCTTATTGTAGCAGAAAAAAGCCAAACCGTCAAGAAATGTTTCTTATCGAAAGAAGTTATTGGAAAAGCAAACGGCACCTGCGGGGAACAGGTGCCGAAAAAGGATACTATATAAATAGATATACCGGAAATCACTGGCGGCGCTTAAAATCCAGATAGCCCTGCAGGATAAGCGTTGCCGCGACTGCATCGACGTTCTGACGGTGCTTTTTCTCTTTTTTGCCGCTGCGGTGCAGGATTTCGTGTGCGGCGACCGTCGTGCGGCGCTCGTCCCACAGCACAACGTGCAGTCCGGTGCGCTCCTCCAGCTCCTTCGCCAGAGTCTCGCACTTTTCGGCGCGAGGGCCAACCGTGCCGTCCATATTCTTCGGGTGGCCGAGGACGATCTCCTCAATCTTGTTTTCCTGAATGAAGGCCGCCAGCTTGTCCACCAGCTTGGCGTAATTCCACTCGTGGATCACGCTCGGCGAGCCGGCCAGAAAGCCGGAAGGATCGGAGATCGAAAGGCCGGTGCGGGCGTCTCCGTAATCAATGCCCAAAATACGCATAGTCATACTCCTGTTTCTTGGGCAGTTTTTCAAATCGGTGTTTTCTGCCCGTGTGATTACCCTGAGTATACCATAAAAAACGAAAATAATCAGCACTTTTTCAGAAAAAATGCTTGACCGCAAATCCCTCACATGCTATACTAAAAACACCTATGCAGGTTCTTTTTTTGCGCCTATTTTTCGTGTGTCTGAAAAGTTGACGTCGGAACGCTGACAGAGGGAGGCAATTAGCTTCAAGCCGTGTCACAGGGATACGGAAACGAAGCGAGATATTAAAAGGAGGTGCCGTTATCTATGCGCGTAAAGATCACGCTGGCCTGCACCGAGTGCAAGCAGAGAAACTATGACACAATGAAGAACAAGAAGAATGATCCGGATCGTCTGGAAATGAACAAGTACTGCCGTTTCTGCCGGAAGCACACGCTTCACCGCGAAACGAAGTAAGGGAAAGGAAGTAGCTTAATGGCTGAAGAAACCAAAGCGAAAAAGCCCGGTCTCTTTGCTCGTATCGGCAAGTGGTTCCGCGAATTGAAGAGCGAATGCCGTAAGATCGTCTGGCCCACCCGTGAGCAGACGACGAACAACACGCTGGTCGTTATCGCCTGCGTAGTCATCATCGGTATTTTCATCTGGGTGCTTGACATCGTATTCGGTCTTGGTGTCCAGACGCTGCTTAAACATTTCGCCGCCTAACTTAAAAGGAGGCAACAATGTCAGACGCTGCAAAATGGTACGTTGTTCATACGTACTCCGGCTACGAAAACAAGGTAGCCTCTTCGATCGAAAAAGCGGTCGAAAACCGCAAGCTGCATGACCTGATCCAAGCCGTCAACATCCCGACCGAGAAGGTCGTTGAGGTAAAGGACGGCAAAAGCCGCGAGGTAGAGCGCAAGCTGTACCCGGGCTACGTGCTCGTTAAGATGATCATGACCGATGAAACCTGGTATCTGGTTCGCAATACGCGCGGCTGCACCGGTTTTCTGGGTCAGGACAAGTCCGGCGGCTCCAAGCCGATTCCGCTGACTGAGGAAGAAATCATCGCAATGGGCGTGGAAAAGCGCGAGATCGAGGTAAACTACGCCGCAGGCGACAGTGTTCGCGTTATCGACGGCGCGCTGGCAGGCTTTATCGGCGTTGTATCGTCGGTTGAGCCGGATAAGAACAAGGTAAACGTAACCGTTTCCATGTTCGGCCGCGAAACCCCTGTCGAGCTTGAGCTCGATCAGGTTGAAACTCTCGACGAGTGACAATGAGCGGAAGATAGATTTCCGCATTTACGGCAAGTGGGAGAGTTCCGTGCCAATTAGGAACTCGCCAGCCACCACATTTTTTGAAGGAGGAACCTTTCAACATGGCACAGAAAGTAGTAGGTTATATCAAGCTCCAGATTCCCGCAGGCAAGGCAACCCCGGCTCCCCCGGTAGGTCCGGCTCTCGGCCAGCACGGTGTAAACATCATGTCTTTCACCAAGGAATTCAACGAGCGCACCAAGAACGATGCCGGCATGATCATTCCGGTTATCATTACGGTTTATGCTGACCGTTCGTTCAGCTTCGTTACCAAGACGCCTCCGGCGCCGGTTCTGATCAAGAAGGCTTGCGGCATCGAGTCCGGTTCTGCTGTACCGAACAAGACCAAGGTTGCAAAGCTGTCCAAGGCTGACTGCCAGAAGATCGCAGAGACCAAGATGCCCGACCTGAACGCCGCTTCTCTCGAGGCTGCTATGAGCATGATCGCGGGCACCGCCCGTTCGATGGGTATCACCGTCGAGGAGTAATCTCCGGTTTTTATTTGTTGTACGAAGCTGCGGCTATCTGCCGCATACAGTGGGAGGGTTATTCAAGTTCCCGCTTAACCACTTAAGGAGGATTTATTGTGCATAAAGGTAAAAAGTATGTAGACAGCGCAAAGACGATCGACCGCACCAAGCAGTACGATCCGGCTGAAGCGCTTTCCACCGTTGTTTCCACCGCGAAGGCTAAGTTCGATGAGACCATCGAGCTGCACGTAAAGCTGGGCGTTGACTCCCGTCACGCTGACCAGCAGGTTCGCGGCGCTATCGTTCTGCCCCACGGCACCGGCAAGCAGGTTCGCGTTGCTGTATTCGCTAAGGGCGCAAAGGCTGACGAGGCTCTGGCTGCAGGCGCAGACATCGTTGGTGCAGAGGACCTGATGGAGCGCATCCAGAAGGAGAACTTCTTTGAGTTCGACGTAGTTATCGCTACCCCGGATATGATGGGCGTTGTAGGCCGTCTGGGCCGCGTGCTTGGTCCTAAGGGCCTGATGCCGAACCCGAAGGCTGGTACCGTATCTATGGACGTTACCAAGGCTGTTCAGGAGTCCAAGGCTGGTAAGATCGAGTACCGTCTCGACAAGACCAACATCATCCACTGCCCGATCGGCAAGGCTTCCTTCGGCGCTGAGAAGCTGCAGGACAACTTCGACGCTCTGATGGGTGCTATCATCAAGGCTAAGCCGGCTGCTGCAAAGGGTCAGTACGTTCGTTCCTGCGTTATTGCTTCTACCATGGGCCCTGGCATCAAGGTAAGCACCGCAAAGATGATCGGCTAATTCAATAGCATTTTACTCGGCGGTTTTCCGCTGAGAGTCAGAAAGACAGACCGATGATTTCGATTGTTGGTCTGTCTTTTTGTAAAATAGCGTAGATTTTTACTGCACCAGACAGCGTGTGCCGAAAAACACGAAAACTCTCTTGATTTCAGAAAAATAGTAAGAAAGGCAGGTTAATTATGCCCGGTTTAGTCTTAGAAGGCGGAACCTTCCGCCCGGTATTCTCCTGCGGCGTGATGGACGCGCTGCTCGACAACGGCATCATGTTCGATTACGTCATCGGCGTGTCCGCCGGCATTACCTATGCGGCGTCGTATCTCTCACGGCAGCGTGAGCGCAACATCAACATACTGCGGCAGTATCGTGGCGACAAGCGCTATTTCGGCGCGCGCAACCTGCTGCACGACCACTCCATTTTCGGCACGGATTTCGTGTTCGATACCATCCCGAACCAGCTTGTGCCGTTCGACTGGGACACATTTCACAGCTATCAGGGAAAATATCTGGTCGGTGTCACCAATGCAAAGACAGGCAAAGCCGAATACCTCGACGGCATGCGCATGGACCGTCCATGCACGATGCTGCGAGCGACCTGCGCCATCCCGATCTACTTCCCACCGGTGCAGATGGACGGCGAGACCTATTACGACGGCGGTCTGGCCGACCCAATCCCGATTCTGCGCAGCCTGCATGACGGCAACGAGCGCAATCTGATCGTGCTCACGCAGCCGGAAAGCTACCGCAAAACGCTTGGACGCGGCGTGCAGTTCACCGCAAAGTGGCTGAAACGCAAATATCCGGCAATGCCCAAGGTGCTGCTTGAGCGTGCCAAGCACTACAACGAGACAGTTTGCTTCTGTCACCGCCTTGCGGAGAACAAACCGCAGGACACCGTACTCCTTCAGCCGGAAAAATCGCTGAACAGCTTTGAAAAAGACGTGAAAAAGCTGGAATGGGGCTATGAAATGGGGTATAATATGACGTGTGCCCGGATGGAGCAGATCAAAAATCTGTTCCGCTGACGGGTTTGGTAAAAGAGAAATATTTTAGGGGGAATGAAAAAACGATGCAAAGCAACAGAATCATTCAGGTAGAGGAAAAGGTGCCGCCGCGCCTGCTCGTGCCGCTGTCCATCCAGCATATGTTTGCGATGTTCGGCGCGTCCGTGCTCGTGCCGTTCATCTTCAAGATGAACCCGGCGATCGTGCTGTTCATGAACGGTATCGGCACGCTGCTGTTCATCCTCATCACCAAGGGCAAGGCGCCCGCATACCTCGGCTCGTCGTTCGCGTTTATCGCTCCGGCGACCATCGTTATCCAGAACTGGGGCTATCAGTACGCGCTCGGCGGCTTTGTTGTCGTCGGTGCGTGCGGCTGTGTGCTCGCGTTCATTATCTATAAGTGCGGCACGGACTGGATCAACGTCGTTCTGCCGCCCGCAGCCATGGGCCCGGTCGTTGCGCTGATCGGCCTTGAGCTGGCAGGCTCGGCGGCTGAAACCGGCTGTATTATCGGTAGTGGTGTAACGAGAGGCACGGTCATCACGTTCCTCGTAACGCTGGCTGTTGCGGTATTCGGCAGCGTGCTGTTCCGCGGCTTTTTCTCGACTATCCCGATTTTGATCGCGATCATCTGCGGTTATATCGCGGGTGTCATTACCAAAGTCATCAAGCCCCAGACTATTGTGGATGCGCTGCACACCAGCTTTATCTCCATTCCGAATTTCCAGACCCCGAAGTTTGACATCAACGCGATTTTGATCATTCTTCCGGTCCTTCTGGTTATCGCAAACGAGCATATCGGTCATCAGCTCGTCACCGGCAAGGTCATCGGCCGTGATCTGCTCAAGGATCCCGGTCTGCATCGCTCGCTGTTCGCGGATAACTTCTCGACCATGATCTCCGGCTTTATCGGCTCGGTGCCGACCACCACCTACGGCGAAAATATCGGCGTTATGGCGATCACCAAGGTGTACTCCGTGCGCGTGATCGGCGGCGCGGCTGTGCTGAGCATCATCTGCTCGTTCGTTGGTCCGCTGGCAGCCCTTATCCAGACCATTCCGGGTCCGGTCATCGGCGGTATCTCGTTCCTGTTGTACGGCATGATCGGCACCTCCGGTCTGCGTATTCTGGTTGATAATCATGTGGATTACAGCAAGAACCGCAATATGATCCTGACCTCGGTCATTTTCGTTACCGGCCTGTCCGGCGTGACGCTGGCGCTGGGCGATGTGTCGCTGTCCGGCATGACCCTCGCCGCTATCGTCGGCATGATCATGAGCCTTGTGTTCTATGCGTTCGATAAGTTCCATCTGTCGAATGATGCGTAAATGAATCGAAAAAGCGCCTGCGTGAGCAGGCGCTTTTTTATTATGAAAATCATGAAACAGGTGCGGAATCGGACGGATCAGCTTGTGCAATCGCTTCCAGATGGAGCAGGGTTTGATTTAACATATTTAACTGTGCCGGTCCGATCGACGTCAGAGCAAATGGAAGCGATGGAATAGCAGAGAAACGCTTTTGAATCTTGATATCGGTATCACAGCCTGCATATGAAATGCTGAATTTAGTCTCGGTTTCAAAGATATTTCCTAATATGCCGGAGGTCTGAAGAATTTTCCACAGTTCAGATACCGCGGTATGATTAGAAAAGTCTAATTCTATATATGGATGATTGGGATTCTTGATTTGAATAACGATTGCTAATTTGTCATAGACCGTTTGCCCGGCGGCCTGCTGTTCGGCGGTGCCTTGAGAAATCCCGCCTTTCGTTTTCCTCTGCGTATAGGCGTGCGCGGAAGTAATAAGCTGTGCCTGGAGAATATCGGAGTAGGGGAGAGAAAAACACTCAAATGCTTCTAACGGGTGGGCATTTGTGCATTGAAGGGCATGTAATTCCGGCAAATCCTTTGTTTTATAATAGAGTAATTGCTGATTGGCACTGTCCAGAATAATACCTTGCGAACCGGAAAAATTGATACGGCATCGATCAATAACAGCATGGGAGGGGCATGTAATTTCTATGCTCCAGTCACATTTGCTGCCCTGTGTCTGCAAATGTTGGTATAAGGCGGTATAAGCTGCTTCTAACCATTTAGGTAAGTCTCGATTAAACAGATGTACAACATCCTGTCGTGCCTCGTCATGAAGCCACTTGTTGGATAGTATGGAACGAAGGGCAGCATAGATTCCCCGGAGTATGAGAGCTATGATCAGACATACCAAGAGCATTCGTAAGATTACCATGTACAGTCCTCCTGTTATCTTCTTTAGTATAGCTGGAAGAAATATGTATGTCAATTATGAATATCATAATGATATCGTAATATCATCGTGATTGGCATATCCTATAATAAGGTGATTGCATGCTGATTATAGGGGAACGAATTAAAATGCTGCGGGAGAGTCACAACCTCTCACAGGCCGCGCTGGCAAAGCGGCTGGGCATCACACGGTCAAGCGTAAATGCGTGGGAATTGGGCCTGAATGTACCGAGTACGCAGTATATTATCGAATTATCCGAGATTTTCAAGGTATCGACAGACTATCTGCTGTGTGTTGCAAAAACGCAGACGCTGGATTTAACAGGTCTGGACGAGGAGGATATCGCCGTTCTGTATGCGCTGGCGACCCATCTGCGCAGAAAGAACCGCGAAATGAAATTATAAAAATAATTTGAAAAGTGTCTGCTCATGCAGATGCTTTTTATTATCCCATTGTTGAAAACCGGAAATCTGTACTATATAATTGTAAATATCCTGACAGATAACGGAGAAAACACAATGCAGAACGAAAAAACATCCGTTTTGGTGCTCGCACAGTGCGATTGGACCATACGTGAGACGTTAAATACCCGATTCGGTACGCGGTGCGCGTTCACGTTCGTGGAGAACGGCGAACACCCGACCGCAGAGCAGCTTCGCGCGGCTGCGATTATTTTCGGCGAGCCGAGTGAAGCCCAGCTGGCGCAGACCGAAAACCTGCGTCTGCTGCAGCTGACCTGGGCGGGCGCGGACAAGTACACGCGCATGGAAAACCTGCCGCAGAGCGTGGTGCTGGCGAATGCGTCCGGTGCGTTCGGCACGATCATCGCGGAGTACGCGATTGGCAGTCTGGTGGCGCTGTACCGCTCGTTTGGACGGTACTGGAGCAACAAACAGGCGCATATCTGGCAAAAATACGACCATGCGGAGACGATTTCCGGCAAGACCGCGCTTGTACTCGGCATGGGCGACATCGGCGCGAATGTGGCCCGCCGATTGAAAGTCTTTGGCGCAGCTGTGCTTGGCGTGAAGCGCACAGCGGTTTCGGCTGTACCGGCAGACTTCGAGGAGGCGCATACACTCGATGCGTTAGACGCTCTGCTCCCGCGGGCGGACATCGTCATCGGCTGTCTGCCGAACACGCGCGAGACCGCAGGTCTGCTGACTGCGGAGCGTCTGCACGCGATGAAAGCAGGCGCGGTGCTGGTCAATGTCGGACGCGGCAGTCTGGCGGGGACGGACGATCTGGTGTCGGCCCTGCAGGACGGCCACCTTGGCGGCGCCGCACTCGATGTGTTTGAGACCGAACCGCTTCCAGCGGACTGTCCGCTGTGGGACATGGAGAACGTGCTGCTCACGCCGCATATCGCAGGCCCGAGCTTCGGCGGCAGCGCGGACGTGCAGAACACGATCTGGCATATCTGCATGGACAATCTGGAGCGATATTTGACCGGAAACCCGCTGAAAAATGTCGTAAACCGGTCAGAGGGATACTGATACGCGTTTCCCGCAGGTATAGCAACAAAGAGAAAACGAGCCGAAAGCCATGCTGTCGGCTCGTTTTTTGGTGCTCAGCAGTTTTTGAAAAACCAGATGATAAAGTTGATAACCTCTATGCCGAGGAAAATCAGGGCAACCACGCAGATGACCGCCGCTGCCGTCATAAACTGGATGGACGGTTCGCCCAGGCTTTCAATAATCACGCAGGTCAGCGCAATAAACCAGCTGATCATGCACGCCGTATGCAGCGGATGCTGCAGGATCCACTTGCTGATCTGACCGGATTCGTCGGATTTCGGTGCAGGCTCGGTTGTTTTCTGCTCTGCGGAGACAGGCCGGCGGCCGCCGGACGCATTCGGTGCATTGCGCGCCGCTTCCTGCATGCCCTGCCGGTAGTGCACATAGCCGTCAAGTCCCTTGCCGTAGAAGCCGTAATCGTCGTTTTTCATATGCCATGCCTCCTTTTCATGCTTTGAGTATCGCATATCGGGTGTCCGATAAAACGGACTCAGAAGCGGTTGAACACAAATGTTCCAAATTACTGCGTTTACCATAGCATAACCGGGCGCAAAATACAAGCGGCGGTGGTAAAAATGTATAAATGCTGGCAATTTTAATTGTGCAAAAGCAATGAAAAAGTTATAATTATGCCAAAACGACACAAAATCGACAAAGTTTTGTGATAAATGGCATTGCAAAAAATGTAAAACGGTGGTATGATGTAGGCAATAAAGCGGCACAAGGGTACCCTTGTGTCTGAGGTGCTCGCCCTCAGACACAAAACCTTCCTAAGTACAAATTTCGCAAAGGAAAGGCGAAACGGCACCGCTTTTGCCGGAAAAATAATTTTGAGGAGGATAAACATGAAAAGAAGATTGTTATCGGCTTTTCTCGCTGTGATGATGGTGCTGACTATGGCACCGGTGGCATTTGCGGCGGATACGGAAACCACAACTGAATATGTTGCTCAAGTTGATGGTAATAAGTATGAAACGCTAGCGGATGCTATTGAAGCAGCAAATGATGGCGATACTATCACGTTGCTAAAAGGCGGAAATGGAAATGGTTTCAAAGTTCCTGAAGGCAAATTTACTGAGCAGGGATTGACAATTGACTTTAATCAATTTACTTATATGATTGGTGGTCAACTGGTTGGCAGTGCAGGTACGGGAACAAATGGTTGCCAGCTGCTGAAGAATAACAAAATTACTTTCAAAAATGGATCGTTTGTTGGCGCTACTGAAGGCTCCAAACCAGCTGATGATACACCGGATTGGCATGGCGCACCGGCTATTATGATTCAGAATTACTGTGATTTGACACTGGAAAATATGATTGTAACCGGTGGCGATGAAACGGTTTATACGTTCTCTAATAATTGCGGTAATACAGTTATTAAGGATTCGACAATCAATGCAGGTAAGGCAAAGGGCTATGGCTCGGGGCCGTTTGCATTTGATGTTTGTCGTTATTCCACATATCCATCGGTTAGCGTAACCGTTCAGGGCAGTTCTGTTATCAATGGTGATGTAGAAATTAGTGGTACGATTGGTGAAGGACAGAGCCGTCAACTCAATATTGAAGATGGTACATTTAATGGTAGATTTATTGTAAGCAATACACCTGCTAATATCTCCATCACTGGCGGTAAGTTCTCCTCTGATGTTTCTGCATATGTTGCAGAGGGTTACGTTCAGAACGAGAACGGCACTGTTGAGCAACTGGGTGAAACCAATGCAGTAGCTAAGATTGACGATACCTATTATAAGACGCTGGCTGACGCTGTTGCAGCGGCACAGGGCGGCGCAACCGTTAAGCTGTTGAAAGACGTAACAGAAGATGTTGTTATTCCGGCTGACCAGACCATTACTCTCGACCTGAATGGTAAGAAGCTGACCAATGTTCAGAGCGATACCATTACTGTTACCAAGGGTGCAACTCTGACGGTGCAGGGCAAGGGCATTGTTGATAATGTTACTAATGCGAAAGCTCCTGTTTACAATAATGGTATTACCACTCTGAATGGCGGCAAGTACACTCGTAGCGCAGAAGCGGCGAATACTACTTCCAGCTCGGGCGGCAACAGCTATTATAACATTCTGAACCATGGTGTTATGACCATCAATGAGGGTGTAGAAGTATACTCTTCCGGTCATTTCTCCAGCTTGGTAGCAAATGGCTACTACAATTATTCTGATACGCAAAAGGGCGACAGAACTGCTTATATTGAGGGTGTAGGACATGCTGCACCGGAACTAACTATCAATGACGGTAAATTCTCCGGCGGTATCAACACCATCAAGAATGATGATAACGCAACACTTACCATTAATAACGGCGAGTTCAGCAATGTTACGCAGGCTGTTGTACAGAATAATAATATTGCAACCATCAATGGCGGTACTTTTGATGCAGACGGTTATCATGCACTGGAAAACTGGAAGTACAACGGCAATTATAATGCGGGTAATCTGACCGTTACTAATGGTAAGTTTGCAGGCAGTATTGCAACAAATGCAGCAGTATCGCTCAAAATTTCTGGTGGTCTCTACACTGAGAATCCGTCTAAGTACCTTGCGGATAGCGTCAAGGATGGTTATAAGTATGCAGCTGTAAAGCATGCGTCTCCGTACCTTTTTGAGGTAAAGGAAATTCTCGACGAAAATGTTGAGGTAATTCCGAATGTTGGTGCAGCAGAGGCTAAAAGCGCAGCAGGCGTTGTTAATGAAGCTGATGTTGCAAAGGTTGATGCAGCTGCTAAGGTAGTTGCAGCACCGAAGATTAGCGAAGCAGCGGCTGTTGTTGCAGACAAAGTTGATGCTAAGCAGTATACAGAGAAGGCAACAAATATCACAAAGGCAGATCGAGTTGAAGTTCGCGCATATCTGGAAGTAACGCCTAAGGAGTACAGTGCGGATTCCTATAAGCTCAATATTACTCCGAAGTATGATATTGTTGTCGTAGGTACTAACAATCAGGAACAGAAGTTTACTGGTGATACGCTGCCGGTTTCCAACGAAACTCCGGTATCGGTTCAGCTCCCGGATGGTTTTGTAACTAACACTGATAGTTTGTATGTACAGCATAAGGGTCACGAGTACAATGCAGATGTTTCGGTGAATACCGTAAAGGTAGATGGCGTAAATAAGAATATTTACACTGCAAAGTTTATCAATCCTGACGGTTTCTCTGATTTTACGATTACCAAGACCACGCAGTCTGTTGCTGTAATCGGCAATAATAAGTACACTACCCTGCAGAATGCTATCGATGCAGCACAGACGGGTGCTACTATCGTTCTGCAGAAGAATTGCACTGAAAAGGTTACGGTTGCAGGCAAGAGCCTGACTATCAATCGCAATGGCAAGACTTTTGATGAAGCTAATGTAACGGTTGGCAGCAACTGCACCAAGGAAGTTAAGAACGACACGATTGTTGTTACCTACACCAAGCCGTCCTCCAGTTCCTCCGGCGGCTCCTCCTCCGGCAAGACGACCTACAAGGTAACCACCTCGGCGGTCAACAACGGCGGCGTAAACGCTTCTCCGTCCAACGCGGAAAAGGGCGCTACCATTACCATTACCCTGTCCCCGAACAAGGGCTACAAGCTGGATAAGCTGACCGTTACCGACGGCTCCGGCAAGTCCGTTTCCACCGTTAAGAAGAGCGACACCGTTTACACCTTCACCATGCCTGCTTCCGCCGTTACCGTTGGCGTAAGCTACGCAAAGGCGGACGAAACCCCGTCTAAGACCACGTTTAACGACGTTTCCGCGAACGACTGGTTCGCTTCCGCGGTTGATTATGTAACCGGCAAGGGCATGATGAACGGCACCGCAGCGAATACCTTCTCTCCGAAGGCTAATACCACCCGCGGCATGCTGATGACGGTTCTGGCACGCCATGCCGGCGAGGACACCACCGGCGGCTCTGTCTGGTACGAAAAGGGCATGAACTGGGCTAAGGCGAACGGCGTATCCGACGGCACCAACCCGCAGGTGAACATCACCCGCGAGCAGCTGGCAGCTATGCTGTACCGTTACGCACAGAACAAGAAGTATGACGTTTCCGGCGCGAAGAGCCTCGACGGCTATACGGACGCGCAGAGCGTAAGCAGCTATGCTGTTCCGGCGCTCCAGTGGGCGAATGCGGCTGGCGTTGTTACCGGCAAGTCCGGCAGCAAGCTGGACCCGAAGGGCTACGCGACCCGCGCGGAAGTAGCGGCAATGCTCATGCGTTTCTGCGAAAACGTGGAAAAGTAAGCGAAAATGCAACAAAAACCGCACAGCTTCGGCTGTGCGGTTTTCTTTTGCTTGCCAAAGACGCTTTTCTACTGTAAAATGGGAAATAGAGGAGAAGGGGAAAGAGAAAGAAGGAAATCCTATGCCAATCGGAGTAATTGTCAACTGTATCTCGGTGCTGGCCGGCGGCGTGATCGGTTCCGCACTGGGACACGTCCTGCCGAACAGCCTGAAAGAGCACCTGCCGACGCTGTTCGGCATGTGTTCGATCGCTATCGGTATCAATTCCATCATCAAGGCGGTCAGCATGACAGCGGTCGTGCTGGCGATTCTGGTGGGGTTTACCATCGGGCACCTGCTGCACCTTGAGGATTGGACAAGCCGGTTTTTTCATCGGCTGGTCAAAACCATGCACCTCGGCGGGGATAATATTGATATGGAGTTCTACATCACGGCGGTCGCGCTATTCTGCTGCTCGGGATTCGGGTGGTACAGCACGCTGACTGAGGGCATCGCGGGCGATCCGAATCTGCTGTTTGCAAAGTCCGTGCTGGACTTGTTCACTGCAATGATCTTCGCGTCCACGCTCGGCAAGGCCATCTGTGCTATCCCGCTGCCGCAGTGCGTGATTCTCCTGTGCGTGTTTATCGCAGGACGACTGCTGTCCGGTGTGCTCACACCGGAAATGTTCGCGGATTTGTCCGCGTGCGGCGGCGTGCTGACTATGTCGGCCGGTTTTCGTGTCTCCAAGATCAAATCCGTGCTGCTGGTCGATCTCATGCCCGCGCTGATACTCGTCATGCCGTTCAGCGCACTCTGGACCATGCTGATGGGATAAATTTGAAGCAGACTCTTTTACGGGTCTGCTTTTCTTTTACTTGACAATAGTCCTAAATCATACTATAATGGAGTGGTACGATTTAGGACTATTGAGGTGCATTATGGATTTTCGCAGACAAATGAACGACTTGTGCGCATGTATTTTTCGACAGGATGAGCTGTACGACATCTGGGCGAAGCACAGCGGCATGAAACCCAGTACAGTAACGGTGCTGTATATGTTAGATCAGTTTTCAGAGATGACACAAGGAGGAATCGCGCAGATGTGCCTGCTGCCCAAGCAGACAATTCATACGGTGGTGCAGGAGCTGGAGCAGGCCGGTTATCTGGAAAAGGTGAGCGTATCCGGCCGCAAGGAAAAGCCGCTGCGCCTGACCGAATCCGGCAAACGCTACACAGCGGATAAGCTGGGCGGTCTGTATCGCGCAGAGGAACGCGCCGCCGCTGCCATGGGCACTGAGCAGTTCGCCATGATGGTGGAAATGACCCGAAAATTTACCGATTCTTTTGAAAAGGAGATTCGCAATGGAGCAGAATAACGCGCTTGCGCGCAAATTCAACGCCGCATCGCTGCTCCGATTCGCACTGCCGAACATTGCAATGATGATGCTGCTGTCAATGTACACCATCGTGGACGGCATGTTTATTTCGCGGTTTGCCGGCACAACCGCGCTTTCCGCAATCAATATGTCGTATCCGCTCAACTGCCTGCAGATGGCTACCGGCATTATGCTCGGCACGGGCGGCAGCGCTATTATCGCCCGCCGGCAGGGGGAGGGACGCACAGACGAGGCGCGCCGCAACTTCACCATGCTGATTGCAGTTGCGCTGGGTATCGGTCTGATTTTCGCCGTGTTTGGCAATCTGTTTCTGAACCCCATCCTGCGTCTGCTTGGCACGAGTGAGCTGCAGTGGGCAGACTGCCGTATTTACACACGCATTCAGCTGGTGTTTGCACCCATGCTGTTTCTGCAGACTGCCTTTCAGACATTGTTCGTCACCGCAGGCAAGCCGGGCTTGGGTCTGCTGACCTCGGTGGGCGGCGGCATTACAAACGTGGTGCTTGACTGGCTGTTCATGGGCCCGATGAACATGGGCGTTGCCGGTGCGGCGATTGCCACCTGCCTCGGCTATTGCGTGCCGTCCATCGTTGGTTTGGTGTATTTCACTAAAAACCGCACCGGAAGCTTGTACTTTGTGCCCTTCAAATTCGACGGACAGACTCTGCTTGCCGCGTGCGGCAATGGCTCGTCCGAGATGGTCAGCAACATTGCGAACGCCATCACCACATTCGTGTTCAATACGCTGTTCATGCGCTACCGCGGTGAGGACGGCGTAGCCGCCATCACGATTGCAATGTACTTTCAGTTTGTGTTTACGGCGGTGTATTTCGGCTTCTCGATGGGCGTTGCGCCGGTTATCAGTTACAAATTCGGCGAGAAAAATATCCCGCAGCTGAGGCATATCTTCCGCATCTGCATAACGTTCGTGCTGGCGTGCTCGCTCGGCACATATTTGCTCTCGTGGCTGACGCTCGAGCCGGCGCTGACCCTGTTTACGCCGCGCGGCAGCAGTGTGTATGAGATTGCCATGCACGGCTTTCCGATTTATGCGGTCAGCTTCCTGCTCATGGGCACGAGTATTTTCGCGTCCTCGCTGTTTACCGCGCTCTCGGATGGTCTCGTGTCTGCGATCATCTCGTTTTCGCGCACGCTTGTGTTCCTCGTGGCGATGCTGCTGTTCCTGCCGCTGATTTTGCAGGAAACCGGCATCTGGCTGGCTGTTCCGGTAGCAGAGGCGCTCGGCGTGATGGTTTCGGTGTTTTTTCTCGTCAAGGGACGGAAAAAGTATCAGTATTAAGGAAAAGAGTGCTGTTGAGGGAACAGCACTCTTTTGTTATATATAGATGAAATATAACAAATTGTATATAGAATGAAGGTGTAGAGCAAAGGAAAAGCGAAAGGGCCTGCCGCCTGTAATTCACAGGCAGCAAGCCCTTTCGGTCGCTTGAACAATTTTGTCTGACTTTTAGAGGTCACTTTAAAACTGTCTTGCTGTTGCATTTGAGGGAATGAAAAGCATTTGGAGCTGCTTTTCTAATTTGAAATATGGAAAGAGAAGAAAGAAATGCTAAGAAGAGTTATTCGCCGACCTTGACGAACACGCCGCCAGCCTGGCAGGACTCGGTAGCAGCCTTAGCCATGAGAACCGGACGC
>NZ_QUDX01000001.1:703362-718925 GCF_003477715.1 Butyricicoccus sp. AF35-5AC | reverse complement strand
CATCGAGCAGAGTTTTACACCTAATTGGGGATAAAGCAGCTGATGGCTGGCGGCGGCGTGGCGCTCATTGGCATCACGCTGGTACCTTTGCTCTCCGGCCTGTTCGGCTAAGGAAAGGGGTGTTGATCGTTGGACAGTGTACTCGAACAGATTGGTGAATGGTTAAAGGAACTGCTTGTTTCCGCAATCATGAATCAGCTGACGGGACTGTTTGATTCGGTAAACACACAGGTCGGCGATATTGCAGCTCAGGTGGGGACGACTCCGGCGAACTTCTCGCCGGGCGTCTTCGCCATGATCCGGAATGTTTCCGAATCAGTGATTATCCCGATTGCAGGCCTGATCTTGACATTCATTGCCTGCTATGAGCTGATTCAGATGATCATTGACCACAACAACCTCGCCAGCTTTAAAACATGGATCTTCTTCAAATGGGTCTTCAAGACCTTTGTAGCCGTAACTCTTATCACCAACACGTTTAATATCGTGATGGCCGTATTTGATGTGTCGCAGCATGTTATCAATAACGCAGGCGGACTCATCGCCGGGAGTACGGCTGTGGATACATCTGCATTGGAAACCATGCAGGACACGCTCGAAGCCATGGAACTCGGGTCACTCTTTGGCCTGTTCATGCAGTGCATGGTGGTCCAGTTTACCATCAAGGCGCTCAGCGTTCTGATCTTTGTGATCGTTTACGGACGAATGATAGAGATCTACCTCATGACCAGTATGGCACCGATCCCGTTCTCCACCTTCGGAAACCGCGAACAGAGTATGGTGGGACAGAACTACCTTCGTTCCCTGTTTGCGCTCGGCTTTCAAGGCTTCCTCATTATGATCTGTGTCGGCATTTATGCGGTGCTGATCCAGAGCATTTCTGTTTCGGATGACATCATCGGATCCATCTGGGGCATTCTCGGATACACCGTGCTTCTGTGCTTCACGTTATTTAAGACCGGTGCACTTGCAAAGAGTGTATTCTCGGCACACTAAGGAAGGAGGTCCGGTTCGCAGTGGCAGCTTATATTCCTGTCCCCCGTGATCTTACGAGGGTCAAATCCAAAATCTTATTTAATCTGACAAAACGTCAACTTCTCTGCTTTGGGGCGGGTGCACTGATCGGTGTCCCGTCTTTCTTTTTGCTCAAGGCCGACGGCAATACCAGCATGGCATCCATCTGCATGATCCTCATCATGATGCTGTTCTTCTTCCTCGGTATGTATGAACGGGACGGTCAGCCTTTGGAAAAAATCGCAAAGCAGTTCATTCAAGCCAAGTTTGTAAGGCCGAAGGTTCGCCCTTATCAGACGAACAATTACTATGCCGTCCTGCTCCGTCAGGCACAGGCAGAAATGGAGGTTAAAAACATTGTTTACGATGAAAAGTCTGTTCCGAAAGGCAGAAAAAAGAGATCTGAACATGCCGAAGAATCTGACGAAAGCGCAGGCGCGGCAGGTGCAGGAGATCATCGAACGGGCGAAGCGGGATGACAGCATTCCCCGCACCGCGCAGCAGTCGATTCCCTTTCAGCGTATGTTTCCGGATGGCATCTGCCGTGTGAGCGACCGGTATTACACCAAGACCATTCAGTATCAGGACATCAACTACCAGCTGGCGCAGCAAGAGGACAAGACCGCGATCTTTGAAGAGTGGTGCTCCTTCCTGAATTTTTTCGACAGCTCTATCCACTTTGAGCTGTCCTTCATGAACATGGCGACGGATGCAGAGGTATTTGAAAAGAACATCCGCATTCCCCTCAGAAATGACCACTTCAACAGTGTCCGCAGCGAGTACAGCCAGATGCTGAAGACGCAGCTTGCGCAGGGCAATAATGGCCTGACCAAGACCAAATATATCACCTTCGGCATTGAAGCCGAGTCCATGCGCGAGGCAAAGCCCCGTCTGGATCACGTTCAGACCAATCTGATGAACAACTTCAAACGTCTGGGCGTGGTGGCAAAGGTTCTGAACGGCAAGGATCGCCTGCAGCTCATGCATGCCATGTTCCACATGGGCGACAATGACCGCTTTTACTTCGACTGGAACTGGCTGGCAGGTTCCGGCCTTTCCGTGAAGGATTTCATCGCGCCCACATCCTTCTCCTTCCCCGGCGGCAGGACCTTTACCATGGGAAACCTCCACGGAGCTATGAGCTACCTGCAGATCACGGCATCGGATCTTTCCGACCAGCTTCTGAAGGATTTTCTGGATATGGAGACCAGTGAGATCGTCACCATGCACATCCAGTCAGTGGACCAGACCGCTGCCATCAAGCAGATCAAGCACACCATTACCGAACTGGACCGCAGCAAGATCGAGGAGCAGAAGAAGGCCGTCCGTGCCGGGTATGACATGGACATCATCCCTTCGGATCTGGCTACCTACGGCAAGGATGCGAAGGCTCTTCTGAAGGAGCTGCAGTCTCAGAACGAGCGCATGTTCCTGATCACCTTTCTCATCATGAACACCGGCAAGACGGAGCAGGAGCTTGAAAACAATGTGTTTCAGGCCAGCTCCATCGCCCAGAAGCACAACTGCAACCTGAGAAGGCTGGACTTCCAGCAGGAGCAGGGCCTGATGAGCAGCCTCCCTCTTGCGAATAACCTGATCGAGATCCAGCGGGCGCTGACCACCAGCTCCACGGCGATCTTCATTCCCTTTACCACGCAGGAGCTGTTCCAGAACGGCGATGAAGCCCTGTATTACGGGCTGAACGCTCTCTCCAACAATCTGATCATGGTAGACCGAAAGAAGCTGAAGAACCCGAACGGGCTGATCCTCGGCACGCCCGGTTCTGGCAAGTCCTTCTCTGCAAAACGTGAGATCACCAACGCCTTTCTGGTCACCGATGATGATGTCATCATCTGCGATCCCGAGGCGGAGTATACCCCGCTGGTCAACTGCCTGGAAGGCCAGGTCATTAAGATCAGCCCGACCAGCACCCACTATATCAACCCCATGGATATCAATGAGTCCTACTCTGAGGATGACAATCCTCTGGCGCTGAAGGCTGATTTCATTCTTTCTCTTTGCGAGCTGATCGTCGGCGGCAAGGAGGGCCTGCAGCCCATTGAAAAGACGGTCATCGACCGTTGTGTGCATCAGATCTATCAGCACTACTTTGAGGATCCGAAGCCGGAAAATATGCCGCTGCTGGAAGATCTCTACCATGCGCTTCTGCAGCAGGAGGAAAAGGAAGCGCACCGTGTGGCAACTGCGCTTGAGATCTACGTCAAAGGCTCTCTGAATCTGTTCAATCACAGGACCAATGTGGACATCAACAACCGCTTTGTCTGCTATGACATCAAGGAGCTTGGCAAGCAGCTGAAGAAGATCGGCATGCTCATCGTGCAGGATCAGGTGTGGGGCCGTGTGACGGCCAACCGCAGCGCAGGCAAGACCACTCGCTACTATATGGATGAGTTTCACCTTCTGCTGAAGGAGGAGCAGACCGCCGCCTACTCCGTGGAGATCTGGAAGCGCTTCCGTAAATGGGGCGGCATTCCCACCGGCATCACGCAGAACGTCAAAGACCTGCTGTCCAGCCGCGAGGTGGAGAACATCTTTGAGAACTCTGATTTCGTGTATATGCTGAATCAGGCTGCCGGTGACCGCCAGATCCTGGCGCAGCAGCTGAACATTTCCCCTCACCAGCTCTCTTATGTGACCCATTCCGGTGAGGGCGAAGGCCTGCTGTTCTACGGCAATGTCATCCTTCCGTTCGTGGATCACTTCCCGACTGATTTGGCGCTTTATAAAATAATGACGACCAAATTATCCGACATTTCGGAGACGAAGGAGGCGTGATATGGCAAGGAAGGCAACCAGACTGCGCTTCACGAAAGAGGAGCTTGCCAGTCCGAAGGTCAGGCAGGCCGCCGCCAGAGCTGAAAAAGCAGCAGACAAGGCAGACCGTGCCGCCGAAAAAGCGCCGAAAAGGCGCAGGCTCAAGCTGAAAGCAGACAAAACCGCTGAGCGCAAAGTGCATCTTACCTTTGAAAAGCAGGAGATCCCTGCCGGTGAACTGACCGGCAGGGGCCGCCGCTTCACCCGCTCGATGGCTCGCTCTACGACGGCTGTCGTTTCCGACACCGTTCACAGGCAGATTGCCGCAGACAACCAGGATGAAAACACGGCCGTGCAGGCGGCAGACACCTCAGCGAGAGCGACTGAGCTCGGTGCTCATGCCGTTGAGCATAGCATTTACAGCAGAAAGCTGAAAGCATACCGGAAGGCAGAGCATCTGCAAAACAAATCCGATGCCGCGAACGTCGAGGCGCTCTATCAGAAACGCATGGTAGAGCATCCGGAGGAGTTCTCCAATCCCCTCTCCCGATGGCAGCAGAAAAAGGCGATCCGAAAGGAATATGCCGCCGCCAAAAGAGCCGAGGCGGCGGCAGCAAATGCAGGTTCTGCAGCCACAGAAGGCACTGCGGGCATCAAGTCGATTGGACAGAAGCTCGCAGATTTCAAGGATAAGCTCTTTGAGCAGGCGGCAAAGCATCCGCAGCTGTTTCTCACCGTCGGAGCCGTGATGCTCCTTTTTATGATGGTGTCCTCTGCCCTTTCCTCCTGCTCTGCGTTTTTGCCGGGCAGTTCGAGTGCTGTCGTTGCGACCACCTTCACCGCAAAGGACAGGGATATTATCGGCGCAAACGATGACTACAAGGCACTCGAAGCTGCTCTTCAGAAAAAGATCGACAACATCGAATCGACCTGTCCCGGATACGATCAATATAACTACTACCTCGATGAGATCGGTCATGACCCCTATCAGCTGACCGCCTATCTGACGGTTCTGTTCGAGGATTACAACCGAAGCGAGGTGCAGCCCACCCTGCAAACGCTCTTTGATCTGCAATATGAGCTGAAAATCGAGAAAGTGGTATCCCGAAAGAGGAAAAATCTCAATGTCACGCTCGTGAACAAAAATCTCGGGCATGTCATCACCGTGTCCGGCGGCATGAACGAGGATCAGTCCGAGCGCTACGCCATTCTGCTGCAGACCAAGGGCAACAAAGACTATCTCTTTGCCGACGATTCCTATGTTTCGGCAGGCAGTGACTATCTGAAATACGATATTCCCGGTGAGGCTCTGACCGATGCGCGTTTTGCCAACATGATCCGTGAAGCGGAGAAATATCTCGGCTATCCGTATGTCTGGGGCGGCTCTTCCCCATCGACCAGCTTTGACTGCTCCGGCTTTGTCTGCTATGTCATTGACCACTGCGGCAACGGCTGGAATGTAGGGCGCACGACCGCCGAAGGACTCAGAAACTACTGCAAAATCATCCGGCCGAGTGATGCACGGCCCGGCGATCTGATTTTCTTCCAGAACACTTATAACACCTCGGGTGCAAGCCACGTTGGCATTTATGTCGGCAACGGCATGATGATTCACTGCGGCAACCCGATTTCCTACGCATCCGTCAACACGTCCTACTGGCAGGAGCATTTCTACTGCTATGGGCGAATTCCAAACTGACAGGAGGTTTCAGACATGACAAAACTCGAAAGGATTGGCGCTGATTTGAAGCGTGCCCGCGAAAAGCAGGCCGAATGGAATCAGCGCGTAAAGGATCTGGAGAACCGCTACCGCGAGGAGGAGAACGGTGTCATCCATTCCATGGTGCACGCTGCCAATCTGACGCCGGAGCAGCTCGCCCAGATCATCTCACTGGCCGCCCAGGGGACTGTCGGTGTTTATCCGCAGCAGAACACCGTATCGGACTATGACAAGGAGGAAACCGAAAATAAATATTAAGCGAATGACGGCAGGTCTTATGGCTGGCTTTCTGATGACAGGCGTACTTCCTGCGACCTGCTTTGCCGCCGACACCGAAACTGCCGAAAAGCAGACTGCACCGGTTACGGAAAACGCAGAGGCCGCTTCGGATGCCACTTCGGATGCAGCGCAGGCCAGCAGGAAAAGCTGCCTTACGAGGTGGATGTCGATGAGAACGGCAGGCTCATCTTCTCCTTCGGTGAATGGAAATGGTCTGCCGAGGATGCCGGGCAGGACAGAACCGACGGCACGGTCAGCGATGCAGTGAACAGCTATCTGAACCTTCGCTCCGGCTCCGGCATGGAGTACGAAATCATCGGTCACCTGCTTCCTGGAGAGAAGGTGCAGGTAATCAGCAAGGACGGCGACTGGTATCAGGTCGTTGTTCCCGAGCGGACCGGCTATGTCTACAAGGATTATGTAGGCATGCTCAAAAAGGAGCAGGAAAGCGGAACGGTCGATGAGGAATTTCTCTCCATGATGCTTTACCTCATGATGAACAGCATCAATCAGACCGGCACTTCGCTCACGCCCGAGGGCAATCTGACACTGGTCGATGATATTGGGTCTTCCTCCGGTTCCGGTCAGCAGTTCATTACCCTTGTCACGAAATCTGGCAACTACTTCTATCTCATTATTGACCGCAACGACAAGGGCGAGGAGAACGTACATCTTCTGAACATGGTGGATGAGGCAGACCTTTTCGCCTTGATGGACGAAGATCAGGTAAAGTCCTTCCAGACGGCGCAGGATGCCGCCAATGCCGAGAAGGAGGAGCCTGCAGCAGCGCCTCAGGCACCCTCTGAAACAGAGGAGCCCGAGCAGCAGGAACCTCCAAAGGCAGAAAAGAAGGCCGCTCCCGTGCTGCCGGTCATCGGTGTGTTCATCATCCTGATCGCCTGCGGCGGTGGATATTTCATGATGCAGACCAAAAAGAAAAAGGCCGCTGAACAGCGACCTGATCCGGATGCGGATTATACCGATAAAGATGGGGACGAATACGTGCTTCCGGAGGAATACGAGGACGAATCTTATCCCGAGGACGATGCTGAATATATGCCCGAGCCAGAGGATATGGAGGAGTAAGGAAAAGATTAATTCCTGGGGCAGCCTTCGGGCTGCCTTTACATATAGAAGTAGTTTTTCAAAAACCGGTGTGATATAATTTGTAGCATAGACAAAGTGACAAATCGGGATTTACCTCTATTCAAACATACAAGCTCTTGACAATAAAGCTCCTATATAGTATGATTTTATAAACTACTATATAGGAGCTTTTGCATGAAAACAAATGGTGGATTTCTTGTTACCAAAATAAAACAGCTTGGTGACCGGATTTTTGAGAAGATTCTCAGCGAAAAAAATATCGATGCGTTCAATGGAGCCCAGGGGCGTATTCTTTATGTGCTGTGGCAGGAGGATGGAATCTCGATCAGGTCACTCTCGGTCAAATGCGGATTAGCGATAACATCTCTTACGACGATGCTGGAAAGAATGGAACATCAAGGACTGATAAGCCGTGTTCAGTCTGAAACGGACAAAAGGAAAACACTCCTGTTTCTGACTGAAAAAGCACATGCCTTAAAGGACGAATACGATTCTGTATCTGATAAAATGGGCAGTATTTACTACAAAGGTTTTTCGGAGGAAGAAATTACCCAGTTTGAGGAATACCTCGACCGCATCAGAAAGAATCTTGAGGAGTGGCAGAAATCATGAGTATTTGTATCAAAGATCAGATTCAAAACATGAATATCGTCATCGGATGTACAGTGGGGTGTACATATTGCTATGCCCGCAACAATGTAAAGCGCTGGCATATGATTGATGACTTTGCTGATCCTGAGTTCTTTCCGGGCAAGCTCAAGATGATGGAAAAGAAACGTCCGCAGAACTTTCTTCTTACCGGCATGAGCGATCTCTCCGGATGGAAGCCGGAATGGAGAGACGAGGTATTTGCAAAGATCCGTGAAAATCCACAGCATCAGTTCCTGTTTCTTACCAAGCGCCCCGATCTGCTGGATTTTGATACCGATCTGGAAAACGCATGGTTTGGCGTTACGGTGACGAGGAAAGCAGAACTGTGGCGTATCGACGCCCTTCGGAAAAACGTCAGAGCAAAGCATTACCATGTTACCTTTGAGCCGTTATTCGACGATCCCAGTACAGTTGACCTTTCCGGAATCAACTGGATCGTTGTCGGCACCATGACCGGGGTTCAGAGCAGGAAGGTTCATACGGAGCCGGAATGGGCATGGTCTCTGACAGACCAAGCACATGCGCTCGGCATTCCGGTGTTTATGAAGGAAGATCTTGTCCCTATCATAGGGGATGAAAATATGATTCAGGAAATGCCGGAGGAATTCAATAAAGTATTAGAGGTACAGAGATCATGGTAGAAGTAATCGATGGAATCCTCATTCGTGAGGTGGAAACAAAGAACATCATGACCAAGTCCAGTCTGCCGGTAGGCGGTTACTCGGTCAATCCCTATGTGGGCTGTACACATGCCTGCAAGTATTGCTATGCTTCTTTTATGAAGCGCTTTACCGGACACACGGAGGAATGGGGCACTTTCCTTGATGTGAAGCATTGGCCAGAAATTAAAAATCCGAAGAAATATGCCGGACAGCGGGTGGTCGTCGGTTCTGTGACGGATGGCTACAATCCACAGGAGGAGCAATTCGGGAATACCAGAAAACTTCTGGAGCAGTTGATTGGCAGTGACGCAGATATTCTGATCTGCACAAAGTCTGATCTTGTGGTAAGGGATATTGATCTGCTGAAGAAGCTTGGACGGGTGACCGTTTCATGGTCGATCAACACACTGGATGAAAATTTCAAGAACGATATGGACTCTGCTTCGAGCATTGAACGGCGTATCGCTGCTATGAAGCAGGTATATGACGCAGGAATCCGTACAGTCTGTTTCGTATCTCCGGTATTCCCCGGCATCACGGATTTTGAAGCCATCTTTGAGCGGGTAAAGGATCAGTGCGATCTGTTCTGGCTCGAAAATCTCAATCTTCGGGGCGGTTTCAAGAAGACAATTATGGATTATATCGACGGAAAACATCCTGATCTTGTACCGCTTTACGATGAGATCTATAACAAGCATAACCGCAGCTACTTTGAAGCACTTGAAGTAAAAGCTGAGGAAATGGCTAAGAAGTATGATTGTCCCTTTGTGGATAATGAAATGCCTTATGGCAGAGTCCCGCAGGGACATCCGGTGATCGTAGATTATTTCTATCATGAGGAAATCCGAGGGACAGAAAATACCGGAAAAAGAAATCGTTAAACAGAAATTTTGTAAGAACTTTGAACGAGGGAGACTCCTTGTCCGAAGGGCAAGAAGGTGCAACCGAGAAGATTTAGAACAATTCCAGTTTACAGACCTAAAACAGAATACCGTTCCTTACATAGCAGTCATGCACTTCGGTGCCTGGCTGCTGTTTTTTTGCGAAAGGAGAAAGATTACGTTGATGTTTGAAAAGAAAGAAGCCCTTTATCTGGTGGATCACGAATCCTACCTGCACCTGAAGGAAACGGTCACGCAGACGGGGTTTGCGTATGAGACCTTCGATAAAGCTACCGGTGCTGCCCAGCACACTGGTCTGATCACCTATGAGGAAATGCTGGAAAACCCGATCCGCAATCCCCTCGCCTGTGCCAGAGTGATGGCGCTTCAGGAGATCGGGCTCAAAGGTGAAGCAGTTTCCGAAGTTGCACTTCGCACGCTGGAGCAGATCAAGGAAGCCAGACGCGCCTATCGAAAAGAGCATCCGGAGGATACTCACGATCACAGCATCCGTTTTATCACCAGCGACTACAACGAGCTGTTCCGTATCCCGGACGGCGGCAAGGTGCAGATCGACTATGCAGGCAAGCACTTTGTTTCTCCCTGCGTGTATATTGATGATTACCACACCAGAATTGCCGGCCGGGTCTATCACATCTGCGAGTTCGCTGAGATGATGGAGCGCGGCGGCGGCACAGTCGCTCCCGAACCGGAAATTACGGCGAATCAGGCCGCCTGGCAGATTGGGCACCGCGAATATCTCTCCATTCAGTCCACCGAAACCGGCTGGGACTACTCTGTTTATGACCGGCAGTTCAGCGAAATTGACGGCGGCGATATTGATTTGAAGCACATCACCGTTCAGCAGTGCAGAGATATGCTCCTGCAGGATCTCGGCTGGCAGGGCAGGAGCTTCGTTCCGATGGATTACGAAATGGTTGAGGAGCGTGCTGCCGATGTCGCAGAGGAAAAGCTGAATTCCCTGCTGGAACGAATTCATGCGGAGCGAAAGGAAATCGCAAACAGACCGCACAGCGATGCCCGTTCCGCTCCTAAAAAGAAAAACCGGGAGGTATGTTTATGAGCGCAGATCCGAAAAGCTATCCCTCGCAACTTGAGAAGGTAAAGGCCATTACGGACCAGCTGGAGGCAGGTATTCAGTCCCTTTTCGAGAGCGAAAAATTCAAGCAGTATCTGAAAACGCTTTCCAAGTTCCATAATTATTCGCTGAATAACACCCTGCTGATTGCCATGCAGAAGCCGGATGCCACGCTTGTTGCCGGATACACCACCTGGAAAAGGCAGTTCGGGCGTCAGGTACGCAAAGGGGCAAACGGCATCCGTATTCTCGCCCCTGCGCCCTATAAGAAGAAAATAGAGGTCGACAAGACCGATACGGCTACCGGCAGAATCGTGAAAAATCCGGACGGAACCAATGCGAAGGAAACGCAGGAGGTTCTTATGCCTGCGTTCAAGGTGGTCAATGTTTTCGATGTCAGCCAGACAGACGGAAAGCCGCTGCCGACAATCGGTGTCAATGAACTGACCGGCGATGTCGCGCAGTACGACCTGTTTTTCGATGCATTAACGCGCGCCTGCCCTGTGCCCATTGAATTTGAACAGATTGAGAACGGCGCCAGAGGATACTTTCACGTCGTCGAAAATCGCATCGCTATTCAGGAGGGCATGAGTCAGGTGCAGACTGTCAAGACCGCAATTCACGAGATGGCGCATCAAAGGATTCATTCCATCGGCTCGTCCGCAAAAGCAAATCCGTCAGAAACGCGGCTTACACGAAACCACAAGGAGGTCGAAGCGGAGTCTGTTGCCTTTACCGTCTGTCAGCACTACGGAATTGATACCGGCGATTACAGCTTCGCCTATGTCGCAGGCTGGTCGCACGGCAAAGAACTGCCCGAACTCAGGGCATCACTGGATAAAATCCGCACGACCGCTTCGGAGATGATTACCGAAATCGACTCTCACCTTGCAGACCTGCACCG
Source organism: Butyricicoccus sp. AF35-5AC (assembly GCF_003477715.1). Classification (NCBI taxonomy): domain Bacteria; kingdom Bacillati; phylum Bacillota; class Clostridia; order Eubacteriales; family Butyricicoccaceae; genus Butyricicoccus; species Butyricicoccus sp. AF35-5AC. The sequence continues at coordinate 707,833 of NZ_QUDX01000001.1, read as the reverse complement.
GGAATATGTCTGGGCGCATCTGACGGCGGCGGATGTGAAGCATATCGAGTGCATCAGGTCCGAATACATGCCCTTATCCCGTATGGCAGAGCACACCTTTTCCTGTGAGATTGCCGGTGAAGCAATGACGCTGAAGCTCCATTTATCGCAGCACGATGACGGTGAAGGCTTTACCATCCATTCCGAGGGAAAGGACATCTGGGAGGCTATGCCGGAAAGTGAGCTGCGCCGACTGGAGCCTGTTCTGATCTCGGCGGCAGAGCTGCATTACTGGACTTCTGAGGTCGAGCAGGCCGAAACGATACAGGCTGTCAAGGACGTTGCCTGCCGATTTATAGAGGACGAAACGCTTGGCCTGTCGCGGGAACAGTGTCAGCGGTTCTGGACTGTTATCAATCAGAAAGAAGCGGAGTTTGCGCCGCCCTCTGCCCTCGCTGATTTGCAGGCGAAAAAGGCCAAAGCCGAAAAGGAAAAGCCGTCAAAACATGCTCGGAACAAACAGAAGATGCAGGAGGAAGCACGGTAACATCTGCGCTTCTTCCCTGCTGTTTACCACCATACAATCAACAGGAGGTGCTCCATGCAGCCGAGAAACAAATGGGTTCACTTTGTCATGTCGCAGGATGAACTGGACCGAATGCATCAGAAAATGCAGGAGGTCGGGATACAAAACAAAAGCGCCTATCTCCGCAAAATGGCACTGGACGGCTACTGTGTGAATCTGGAACTGGAGGACGTCAAGAAAATGGTCTCGCTGCTGCGCTATTGCAGCAACAATCTCAATCAGTACGCAAAACGCGCCAACGCGACCAACTCCATTTATGCAGATGATATTCAGGATTTGCAGAACCGGCTGGAGGAAATCTGGCTGTCTGCGAAAGAAATTCTGGCAAGACTGGCGGTGATTCAGTAGTGTTACTGTTGTGAAAAGTGCTTGAAGCGCCGCTTCTATCTGCTGAATGCGAATTAAATTATGAACAAACTGTAAACGCTCTGAAAGAAGCGCTACATTTTATGTGACGAGATATATATAGTATATATGAGGATTTTGAAGAGTCACTTAGACAATTTTGTATTCTCATATTACACAATTATCAATAAAACGAAAGGACAACTGTAATGGATAGCGAAATGTTAGCGCTTTACAAAGAAGCAAACCGTAAATGAAACGAAAAGGAGCATTTGATGCGCAATGTGCTCCGCTACAAGGATGCTCCCCGGGCATCTATCGGAGAGTCGGATCACCGTTCGCTTTTTGCAGTCGGTTTGACTGATGACTTGATGGACTGGAAAATTGTTTCGCTGGATTTTGGCAGCAGCTCCAGTTATTACGCATACATTTGCAACGAAGATACAGCGATTGGCGCACATTATCGTCTGGTTGGCGAGTTGACGTCTGAAATCCGTATTTTCGATGACGTTCTTGGCGAGAGTATGTTTGCGGCGAAAGCAAACAAAATTCGTATCTGGCGCGCAGGAGCATTTGGCTGCATCATCCAATTGCTGGGTCGTGATGTTTATGTAAAACAGGCCCTCTGGTAATAACCTGACTGCGGCTGACTCCGTCTCCAAACACCATATTAGGCATTAAATTATTTGCAAGGCGGCAGCGGTATAGTCCGAGGCCGCCTTTTTGGCGGATGATAGGGCTTAGCAAACGGGCTTGGCAAATTGGAAATCAATAAAATTCATGCGTTGTAAAAACTGCGGTTGAATTTTACAGCAGATTGGGATATACTATCATTTTTCGTATAGGCCAGCTTCTCATCATTATAATAAAGAAACGGTACTTTTTCGCCGTGCTGCTCTACGCCGTGCGGAGTAGTGTAAAACCGCTCCTCCTGCTCCGAAAAGTGCTTGATCCAGCCGTCCTTGAAATGCGTAACATTTGTCAGCTTGATATTATCTGTTTCTCCCGACTGCATGCCTATCTTTTCTCCAAAAGTGCGGTGCATGTTCTCCTTGAACACCGACTGAAAAGCGTGCATCTTGTCGCCTTCAATTGTATTGGTCAATTCGCGAACCGCCGGACAATCGTTGAGCACATTGCAGATTTCGTGTATCTCCCGCAGAAGCTGCTGCGGATCACTGACAGGACCGCCGAGAACCTTTGCAAATTCCGCTCTGGTATCCCCTGCCGCAGCACTTGCTACCGCTGCCAGCGGCATCAGCAGGCTGACCGGAGAAATGCAAGCAGACTCTTTTGCATGGTTTTGCAGAAAAGCAGACGCAAGGTTAAATGAAAAGCCAGAATAGGTGTTCATACAATTTCCTCCCGAAATAGATAATCAGATGTGGTGTACCACGTTTTAGGACACCATTTATGTTTTCTGATTACAGTATACCTTCGGGCATGGACATACTCTGTCCATCTTTTATTTTCTTTGCCGCAGTTGAAGACTGCTGTATGTATATCTAACAGCTTGTTTTATTTTTCTGCCCGCACATCTTCTTAAAAAAACCTGAAGCAGACATCCTCCCAAAACAAACAGCATTCCGATGATGGCGTAGGATTCGATTGGCTCTCCGAGTGTCATATAAGAAATCACCATGGCAACTACAGGCGTCAAATAGGCAAGATTGGACAGAAATCCAACCTCTGACATCTGAAGTGCCGCTCCCCATGCAAAGATCGCCAAAGCGTCTATAAATACACTCAGCCACAGCATTCCTGCCCATTCAACGCCAGACATGGGCGCAATATCGCCGTTCACCAGCAAGATCGATGCAGAGCAGACCGCCGTTACCGTAAAATATACCGCTGTGCAGAGAAGCTGGTCTATCCCCTTTTTCTTGTTCAGCACATTGAACACACCGTAACATACCGCGCCGGCAATGCACAGCAGAATGCCCCGCATATTCGTCAGTTCTATGCCGCTGCCTTTAGTTGAAATGACTGCGACGCCTGTAAAGGAAAGCAGAACCGCAGCCCATTCTGCTGCTTTGATCTTTTCGTGCAAAATGATTGCGGCGCAAACGGTCGCAACAATCGGCCAGAGATAATTGATAACACAGGCGTCCGTTGATGGCAGCAGCCGCAGACTCGCATAGCAGAAGGCGGAATACAGGAAATTCCTGAGGAAGCCCAGTCCGATTAGCTGCCATATGTCAGAACCTGTTAATGTGTGAAAAAGGCGGATGCGTCCGCTGGCAAAAAGGTAAATGTAAAGACACCCTGCAGCAATCAGGGAGCTGATGAAAAGCACCTGCATATTAGAAATACTTGTCAATGTCAGTTTTGTGACTGCTGGCAGAGTTCCCCAGCAAAAAATGATCAGGAAGAACTGGGGATCGTCGATCATACGCTTCCCTATACGCAGGAAGAGCTATCTGTGTGTCTGAATCTGCATCGCACTACGGTTGCCCGGATACTTGCGGGCTTTGCGAAAAAAGGGCTTGTCCGGCTGGGATATCGGAAGATACAGGTCACAGATATGATTGGACTGAGAAATGAATTGCGATAGAGGTCTGATCAGAGTACAGCCCGCCGTTTTCAATCTGTACCCCGGGTTCGTTTCATTGTAAACTAATTCGTGATTGCAGCAGCCTCCGCCTTGCTTTGTAATCCTGTGATAACGGATAAAACAGGCGAATATGTGAAAATCCCCTGCCGAGAAATATTCTCAGCAGGGGATTCGTGTCTTTACGGCCATAGTGCTTTAATTTTGAATTGCTTCGTTATCAGCGATGACCATTCGACAGAGTATTTTTTGCACAATTATGCACTGTCAAAGACAAATTTAATTGTCCTTGAGCACCTGACCGTTGAGATGCGTCTCCTCAAACAACACCGTCTGCAGTTCGCGTTTTTCAATAGCAGTCCTATCATTTCTCCTTTCTACGCAGCTTCAATATTTCCCAGATTATGTCATATGTTTTTAGTTCCTCTGCGTGTTCTTTTTTTAATTCACTTTCATCAAACTGCGCCCACCTTTCGCTTTGTTCTTTAAGGAACTGTTCGTATTCTTCCTTGCCGAATTCTTCAATCCATTTAGGAGAACCAACCTCAGGCCGATCAAAACTTTCATCACTGTAATCGTCTTCATTGTTGTACTCGCCAACCATATCGCTGCACGTCAGCTCATCCGCTACACTGACTACATATTCCAGAAGCAGACGGTCTAACAGCGGCTGCTGTTGTTTTAGAACGCGAATCATGTTACGTTTCCACATAGGCAACCAGGTGATAAGCCTAATCATCTTGTGATCTGCATATCCACCGCTTACTCCGTTGACCGGAACAACCCTGTATTGGCTGTTTAGGCGCTCAAATTCCAAGAACGCAAACAGGTACCGCGTGATACCTGGCAGGATCTCTTTATCTGCAATAATTTTATCATACGCGAAATGGCGAAACGGATTTTCCTTTGATTGCCGCAGTACCTCGATTGCTTCATCCGACAGGCCTAACGCTATGCTGATATCGCGATTGTCTGTACCTTTAGCGTCCGATAATCCGATCAGATAGTCG